>JAFEFK010000268.1 GCA_018240625.1 Pseudomonadota bacterium | reverse complement strand
TCACGCAAGAACATCCTGGTTGCCGGCGGAACATCAACCGGCAAAACGACGCTCACGAACGCGCTGCTCGCGGAAGTCGCCAAGACTTCCGATCGCATCGTTCTCATCGAAGACACAAGAGAGCTCCAGTGCAAGGCGCCAAACCTTGTCGCTCTGCGCACCAGGGACGGCGTGGTGTCGCTTTCGGATCTCGTGCGCTCATCCCTTCGCTTGCGTCCCGATCGTATTCCAATCGGCGAGGTCCGCGGGGCCGAAGCTCTCGACCTGCTCAAGGCCTGGGGTACCGGGCATCCCGGGGGAATCGGTACCATCCACGCAGGCAGCGCGCTCGGAGCCTTACGCCGGCTCGAACAGCTCATCCAGGAGGCGGTGGTTACGGTACCGCGCGCCCTGATCGCCGAGACCGTGAACGTCATAGCCGTTCTTGCTGGCCGTGGCGCTGATCGCCGCCTTTCCGAACTTGCTCACGTCGCCGGGCTCGGGACGTCGGGCGACTACAGCCTCTCAGCATCAGGAGACCAGTGATGAACTGCCGATCGCCTCTCGGCCGAAGGGCCGTTACGACCGCATCAATTGCGGCCTTCTGCCTGTTCGCTTCGCCGGCCTGGTCCGCAGGCTCGAATATGCCGTGGGAGCAACCGCTCAATCAGATCCTGCAGTCGGTCGAAGGCCCGGTCGCCAAGATCGTCGCCGTTATCATCATCATCGTGACCGGGCTGTCCCTGGCTTTCGGTGACACGTCGGGCGGTTTTCGTCGGCTGGTTCAGATCGTGTTTGGTCTGTCGATCGCGTTTGCCGCATCGAGCTTCTTTCTGTCGTTCTTCTCGTTCGGCGGCGGAGTGGTGATCTGATGGATGAGCAGATCCCAGGGTTTGTTGCGCCCGTGCATCGCGCTTTGACCGAGCCGATCCTGATGGGAGGCGCACCGCGGGCCGTCGCAATCTTAAACGGCACCTTGGCCGCGGCACTGGGCCTCGGTCTGCGCCTTTGGCTTGCCGGTCTCCTGCTCTGGTTCATCGGTCATATGGCGGCCGTCTGGGCCGCGAAACGCGACCCGGAGTTCGTCGAGGTCACGCGCCGGCACATTCGTATCCCTGGTCACCTCTCCACGTGAGTCCTTCCATGATGAATCTTGCCGAATATCGTTCCTCGAATGCGCGCCTGGCCGACTTCCTGCCCTGGGCCGCCCTTGTCGACGAGGGCATTGTCCTTAACAAGGATGGCTCGTTTCAGCGGACGGCAAAATTCCGAGGCCCCGATCTCGACAGCGCGGTACCTGCCGAACTCGTTGCCGTCGCCGGGCGCTTGAACAATGCCTTGCGTCGCCTTGGATCTGGCTGGGCCCTGTTTGTCGAGGCACAACGCCATGCCGCGGGGGCCTATCCTCCGAACACGTTCCCGGATGTCGCATCCGCCTTGGTCGACGCCGAGCGCAGGGCCCAGTTCGAAGAGGCCGGCGCCCATTACGAGTCCAGCTACTATCTGACTTTGGTTTATCTGCCGCCTGCCGAAGGAGCGGCCCTGGCCGAGCGGCTCCTTTACGAGGGCAGCAACCGGCCCGTCGGTGCAGACGCACGTGAGGTGCTGGCCGGGTTTGTCGATCGGACCAACCGTGTCCTGCAGCTCATCGAAAGCTTCATGCCGAAATGTGGCTGGCTCGATGATCAGGAAACGTTGACCTATCTCCACTCGACGATCTCGACCAAGCGTCACCGGGTGCGCGTCCCGGAAATACCCATGTATCTCGACGCGCTGCTTGCCGATCAGCCACTGACCGGCGGTCTTGAGCCGATGCTGGGCACCGCCCATCTGCGGGTGCTGACCGTCGTGGGATTTCCGACCGCAACCGTGCCCGGGATTTTGGATGATCTGAACCGACTGGCATTCCCTTATCGCTGGTCGACCCGGGCGCTCATGCTCGACCGGACCGATGCCGTGAAGCTAGTGACGAGGATTCGGCGCCAGTGGTTTGCCAAACGCAAGTCAGTCGCCGCGATCCTGAAGGAGGTAATGACCAACGAGGCGTCTGCCCTTCTTGATACCGACGCCCACAACAAGGCGATCGATGCCGATGCGGCCCTCCAGGAACTAGGCACCGATCAAATCGGGGAAGCCTTTGTTACGGCGACCGTCACCGTCTGGGACGGAGATCCCCGGGCTGCCGACGAAAAGCTCCGCCTGGTCGAAAAGGTCATCCAGGGGCGCGATTTCACCTGCATGATCGAGACCGTGAATGCGGTCGAAGCCTGGCTCGGCAGCCTGCCGGGCCACGTTTACGCCAACGTCCGCCAGCCCCCGATATCGACCCTCAACCTAGCCCATATGATCCCCCTGTCGGCGGTTTGGGCGGGCGAGGTGAGGGACCATCACCTCAAGGCGCCCCCGCTGTTCTTCGCCAGGACGGAAGGATCCACGCCGTTTCGGTTCTCGCTCCACGTTGGCGATGTCGGGCATACCCTGGTTGTTGGTCCGACCGGGGCGGGCAAGTCGGTGCTCCTGGCGTTGATGGCCCTGCAGTTCCGCCGCTATCCGGACGGACAGGTCTTCGCCTTCGATTTCGGCCGCTCGATGCGCGCGGCGGCGTTGGCCATGGACGGCGACTGGCATGACCTCGGTGGCGCGGTAGCGGGCGAAACGGATGGATTTATGTCCCTGCAGCCGCTGGCTGACATCGATGATGTCTCCGAGCGCGGCTGGGCGGCGCAATGGATCGCCTCGATCTTGTCGCGAGAAAAGATCGACGTCACCCCAGAGACCAAGGATCATGTCTGGACTGCGCTGACCTCGCTGGCGTCGGCTCCGCACGAGGAGCGCACCCTCACTGGCCTCTCGGTTCTCCTCCAATCGAATATCCTGAAGCGGGCGCTCCAGCCCTATTGCCTCGGTGGTCCCTATGACCGGCTGCTCGATGCGGAGAACGAGCACCTCGGTAGCTCATCGGTCCAGGTCTTTGAGACCGATGGATTGATTGGAACCGCCGTTGCGCCGGCAGTGCTGGCTTATCTATTCCATCGGATCGAAGGCCGCTTCGACGGGCGTCCAACGCTGCTCATCATCGACGAAGGCTGGCTCGCGCTTGATGATGCGGACTTTGCCGGCAAGCTCCGGGAGTGGCTAAAAACCCTTCGCAAGAAGAATGCGTCGGTGGTGTTTGCGACCCAATCGCTTGCGGACATCGATGGCTCGGCAATCGCGCCGGCCATCATAGAAAGTTGTCCGACCCGGATTCTGCTGCCCAACGATCGCGCGATCGAGCCGCAGATCATGACGATCTACCGGCGATTTGGGCTCAATGACCGGCAAATCGAAATCCTGGCGCGGGCGATTCCCAAGCGAGACTACTACTGCCAGTCACGCCGGGGCGATCGCCTGTTCGAACTCGGACTTGGCGAGGTAGCGCTTGCCCTCACCGCCGCTTCCTCCAAAGCCGACCAGGCTTTGATCGAGCAGGTGTTGGCTGAACATGGCCGCGAAAACTTCGTGAGTGGATGGCTGAAGGCCCGTGATGTCGCTTGGGCGACCGATCTCATCCCACACCTCGCTGAACTGGGGGCTTCCAAATGAACCGCTTCCGCCGTGTTGCTGCCGCTGGCGTGGTGGCACTTGCCGTGCTTGTCGGTTCCAAACCGGCCTTCGCGCAGTTGGTTGTGTTTGATCCCAACAACTATGCCCAGAACGTTCTGACCGCCGCTCGAGCCCTGCAGCAGATCAACAACCAGATCACATCGCTGCAAAATCAGGCGCAGATGCTGGTCAATCAGGCCAGGAATCTCGCGAGCTTGCCCTATTCGTCACTGCAGCAGTTGGAGCAGTCAATCCAGCGTACGCAGCAACTGCTCGCCCAAGCCCAGCGCATCTCTTTCGACATCCAGCAAATCGATCGCGCGTTCTCCACCACGTACGCGCCGGCATCTCCCGACGCCACGGACCAGGCGCTGATCGCGAATGCGCAGGTCCGTTGGCAAAACTCGGTTGCAGGCTTTCAAGATGCCATGCGGGTGCAGGCTACGGTGGTCAGTAATCTCGACACCAATCGCGCCCAGATGTCGACGCTCGTCACCGCCAGCCAGGGCGCGACCGGCGCCCTGCAAGCGAGCCAGGCTGCCAATCAGCTTCTTGCGCTGCAGGCACAACAGCTTGCCGATCTCACGGCAACAGTCGCCGCTCAAGGACGCGCCCAAAACCTGGAATCTGCCCAGCGAACGGCCGCTCAGGACCAGGGCAGGGAGCAACTCCGGCGCTTCCTGACGCAGAGCCGAGGTTACCAGCCCACAATAGTGCAGATGTTCCACCAATGAGTGATTTCAGGGCGTTCAAGGCGCTGTCTCTCGGCGTGACAATCTTTGTCGTCGTGCTCGCTGCTGCTTGCACCATCCACCTGCGTGACGACGACAATCAGCCTCAGCCTGCCTCTTCGGTCGTCCGAGAAGGCGATCCCCAGACAGCCGAGCTCGAGCGATGTCGTTCAGTTGGATACGAGCAAAAAGACAGACTTGCCGAATGCCGAAAGGTTTGGGCGGAACAGCGCCGCCACTTCCTAAGGCAGAACATCGACACTCCGCGCAATCCCGCCCGGCCCGATCCAGACGCCACACCGCCTGCGTCCGTCAAGGATCAGAGCCGTTTGCCGCCCGGTTTGTTTCCGGCACCTCAGCCGACGGAGCGATAGATGGGTGGTACAGGCATCATCGACCAGTTTCTGGAAACATTCACCCGCTATATCGACTCTGGCTTCGGCCTGGTGGGAAATGAGGTCGGACATCTCGCGTCCACGCTTGTTGCCATCGACATCACGCTGGCGGGATTGTTCTGGGTCTGGAGCTCCGATGAGGACATGATCGCTCGGCTGGTCAAGAAGACCTTGTTTGTCGGCGTCTTCGCTTTCCTCATCGGGAACTGGAATGGCCTGGCCCGCATCGTCTTCGAGAGCTTTGCCAGTCTGGGGTTGAGGGCCTCTGGCACGGGCTTGTCGTCCGCAGATTTCTTGAGGCCAGGACGGATCGCCCAGGTCGGCCTGGATGCCGGACGGCCGATCCTTGAATCGATTTCGGGGCTGATGGG
>JAFEFK010000267.1 GCA_018240625.1 Pseudomonadota bacterium | reverse complement strand
CCGATTATTGCCGCCGGGCTGAAATGGCGGAATCGACCTTTGGCCGGCGCGCCGTCAATGACGGCAAGCTCGTGCACCGGCTGCGCGAGGGCAAGCGAATTACCATCGACACGCTCGATCGCATCGAGGCCTTTATCGCCGCGGGTTCGCCCGATGGCGCGGCGCCGGTTCGTAAACCCGAGCCGATCGAGCGCCGCGATCCCCGCGCCAATTTCCGCTTCTTCGAGAACCGGCAGAAGTATCTTCTCTTCGTCCACACTTGTAGCGAGAAGCGCGTCATCGCAGACCGCGTCGCGCTGGAGTTCGGCAGCATCCATCCGCGTCCGCCAGCGCTCAGGGTATTCGACGCGGGCGTCGGCGACGGGACTGTGCTGGCGCGGGTGATGCGGTCGATGCATGGCCGCTTTCCCCACATGCCGTTCTATATCGCCGGCAAGGAGCTCAGCCTCGAGGATATCAAGCTGATGCTGGACAAGGTGCCGGACCGGCTGTTCGAGCATCCGGCGACCGTTATAGTCCTGACCAACATGTATTATGCGGAGGCGCCCTGGCTGGCGCCACGGTCGCCGCAGGCGGCGGCCGGCATGGTTTGGCGCGAGGTGGCGTTGCGCGGAAACTCGTCTGGCGACTTCGAGGCCCAGATCAGGGATCTCGGACCATTTCTGGAGGAGAACTGGCGGGCGAGCGTCAGCCCCGTCACCGGCATGCCGATCTATGAGCGTCCGGTCGTCCTGGTGTTTTACCGGGAAGATCATCAATTTCTGCTCGATTCGGTGATTCCGCGGGCAGGGCGGACGGAAGCCAACTTCGATCTGGTGATCGCGTCCCAGCCGTATCGGGCCAAATCTTCGGTGAATTTCCGGGCCAAGAGAATTATTGCCCCTCTGGCGCGCGCATTGCGCGCAGGCGGGCGTTTGATAGGAATACATTCTCACGGACAGGACCCCGGACTGGAGATCGTCCAGACCGTTTGGCCCGGAGAAAACCCTTTCGCCGTAAGCCGTCATGAGCTATTGCGCACAGTGAAATACGAGCT
>JAFEFK010000266.1 GCA_018240625.1 Pseudomonadota bacterium | reverse complement strand
CGACCCTGCTCGAAATTCCGATGGTTACCCACCGCGACGCTGATCTAGGCGCACATAGATGCCGCCATTATGTCCGGCGACGGTCCATGAAGCGAATGATCGGTTCCTCATAGGTTTTGCAAACTCATGGAAAATCTCTCGGGCTATGCGGACCGGCCTTTTGCGCTTGTTATTCGCTATCTGCGAAAGCGTCTTGCTGCGCATGTGGTGATCGTGATTTCCGTAGTTGTGGCCGTTGTGTGTTCGGTGGGAACACAATACGGCGTGAAATCCTTGGTCGATGCGCTTTCGTCGGCCTCCGCCTCCAGCGGCAAAGTATGGCTGGCACTCATTTCGCTCATGGCTCTGATCGCCGCAGACAATTTTCTTTGGCGAATCGCGAGCTGGACGGCGAGCTTCACCTTCGTTGGCGTCACCGGAGACTTGCGGAGCGACATCTTCCGGCATTTGACCGGGCATGCGCCGAGCTACTTCGCCAACCGGTTGCCGGGAATGCTCACGAGCCGGATCACGGCCACATCGAATGCAGTCTTCACAGTTGAAAACATGTTCGTCTGGAACGTGTTGCCGCCCTGCATCGCGACTATCTCGGCGATCATGTTGATCGGCACCGTCAGCCTGTCCATGGCCGCGGGCCTGATGGTTTTCTCGGGTGTTGTCATTGTGGCAATGTTCCGAATGGCAGCGGCCGGCAAGCCGCTCCATGACGATTTCGCGGACAAGGCTGCCGCCGTCGACGGCGAAATGGTGGACGTCATTAACAACATGCCGCTGGTACGCGCATTCTGCGGCCTTCGACACGAGCACGACCGCTTCGATCGAACGGTGGGCCGTGAGTTGCATGCTCGGGGGCAAAGTCTCCGGTATCTCGAAAAGCTGCGTCTGATTCACGCGGCGGTCACGGTCTTATTGACAATAGCTTTGATGGCACGGGCCATCGTGCTTTGGCAGAACGGAGACGCGACAACAGGCGATGTGATTTTGGTTTGTACGCTGGGCCTGTCGATTCTTCATGCAACACGCGATCTCGCGGTTGCGCTGGTTGATGTGACCCAGCACGTCGCCCGGCTGTCAGAGGCGGTCGCGACGCTTCTCGTTCCGCACGACCTTACTGATCATCCCGAGGCCGGGCCGCTCACGAAACGCGGTGCGGCCATCGTCTTCAATCACGTCTCGTTCAGCTACCCCGGCGGCCCCACGCTGTTCGATCGATTTAGCCTGCGCCTGCAGCCAGGTCAGAGGGTTGGCCTTGTGGGACGATCTGGAGGCGGCAAGTCGAGTCTTTTCGCTTTGTTGCAGCGTTTCTACGATCCGGACGACGGCAGCATCATGATCGATAACCAGGATATCGCTCTGGTTACACAGCAAAGCCTTCGCGAGGCGATTGCGGTCGTTCCTCAGGATATATCTTTGTTCCATCGCTCGATCATGGATAACATCCGCTACGGCCGGCCGACGGCGACGGATAACGAGGTGCTGCGCGCCGCGTTTTCTGCGCGTTGTGATTTTGTCGAAACCATGCCCGAGGGTTTCGCGACGATGGTCGGCGATCGCGGCGCGAAGCTATCCGGTGGCCAGCGTCAGCGTATCGCCATCGCGCGGGCATTCCTGAAGGACGCGCCGATCTTGCTGCTGGATGAAGCGACCGCGGCGCTCGACAGCGAGTCCGAGGAGGCTATTCGCGAGGCGCTCGGCCGTCTGATGCGCGGGCGCACTGTGATTGCGATCGCTCACCGGCTGGCGACGCTCCGCAAGTTCGATCGGGTTCTTGTGCTCAAGGATGGCAAGATTATCGAAGACGGCGCGCCCGATCGTCTCATGCGCAGTGAGGGCCCCTATCGCCAGCTTGTGACGCAGGAAATGGATCGCCTTTCAGTTCACGCCGCGTGAAATTATTTCGAATTGCTCGAACTGATTGATGTCTCGCAAACCAGGCCAAACTTGCGATGCGGGCATCCGACGGAGATCCAAGTATGGCAAAGGCCGAGGTTCAGATCGCAACAGTACCGGCAGAACAAGCCATCTCGGAATCACCGTTCTATATACCGATGACCGGTCCCGCGGCGCGCCCGCGCCGTGCGCTGAAACACGACGATACATTTATCGTTCTGGACAGTCATGGCGATATCGGCGCCTCCGCGGGAGGCCCGGACGGATTGTTCAACACCGATACGCGGTATCTGGCGCACCTCGAACTTGTTCTCAATGGCATGCAGCCGTTATTGCTTGGGTCGAACCTCCGCGATGATAATTCAGGACTGACCGTCGATCTCACTAACCCTGATATTTATTGTGGTGACCGAATCGTCCTTCAGAAGGACATTCTCCACATCGTGCGGACCGTCTTTCTTTGGCGAGGCACGGCCTATCAGCGGATCGGCTTGCAAAACCACAGCGACCGGCTCGCGAGTGTCGACCTGACATTTCTGTTCGATAATGATTTCGCTGATCTGTTCGAAGTGCGTGGAGAAAAGCGCGCGCGCCGCGGAAAAAGCTCAAGCGAACTCCCGGGACCCTGCGACGTCAGCCTCGGCTATGTGGGACTCGACAAAACGGTCCGGACAACGACGTTGCATTTCGATCCACGCCCGACACAGCTTACGGTGAACAGCGCAACGTATCGCGTGAACCTATCCGCGGGCGGGCCGACCTCCATCTTCATCACGGCTTCGTGCCCCAAACAGCCGGAGCACCCGCCCCCTCTCCTTCTTCG
>JAFEFK010000265.1 GCA_018240625.1 Pseudomonadota bacterium | reverse complement strand
GCGGGCTTCATCGTCACCTCCGCCGGGGTCGCGGTATTCGACGCGCTGGGCACGCCGAGCCATGGCTGGGCGCTGTTGCAGGCGATCCGCAAGATCACTGACAAGCCGATCCGTTATGTGATCGCGAGCCACTATCATGCCGACCATATCTACGGCTTGCAGGCGTTTCGGGATCACACCGATGCGCTGATCGTCGCGCAGGAGCGCGCGAGCGAGTACAAGGAAAACGAAGAGACCGCGGATGAGCAGGCCAAGGCGCGGCTCGATCAGCGGCGCGGCGTGCTGTTTCCCTGGGTTGATGAGAAGACGCGGGTGGTGCCGCCCGACATTACCTTCAAGGACCGCATGACGATCGCTCTCGGTGACCGGCGGCTGACACTGCTGTATGCCGGACCGGCGCATTCCTCCAGCGACAGCATGATGATGGTGGAGCCGGACAAGGTGCTGTTCGCCGGAGACATCGTGCAGAACAGCCGTATCCCCTTCATGAACAGCGACGATGTCTCGACGACGCAATGGCTGAAGGCGCTCGACGAGGTCGAAAAGCTCGATCCGAAATTCATCATCCCCGGACACGGCACGTCGTCGACGCAGGCGAAGGAAGCGATCGCCTTCACACGCGATTATATCCAATATGTCCGTGGTGCGATGGCGAAAGCTGTGCAGGATTGGGTCGATTTCGACGCCGCCTATGCCCAGACCGACTGGTCCAAATACAAGGACATGCCGGCCTTCGCGGCCAACAATCGCGGCAACGCCTACCGCATTTTCCTCGAACTTGAACAGTCGCAGTTCAAGGCCGATAAGCAGTAGACACTCCAATAGGCCGTCATTCCGGGGCGCGAGTTCTTACGAGCGAACCCGGAATCCAGTAAAATCCACACTCCAGATGTTGCTGGATTCCGGGTCTGCGCTGTCGGCGCGAACGCGAGGCGTTGGGCGCCTTTGCGCATCCCGGAATGACACGTCTTGTACAGAGGACGCATCGCCATGCCTGATTACACTGTCGAGTTTGGCAAGGACGGCCGGCGCGTCGAGCCCGACGGCCGTCTCGATGCGGCGGCGTTCCATCGCAATCATGCGGCGATCTGGGCGGTGCTGGAAAAATCTCTCGGCGGCAAGACCGGCGATGTCGTCGAGGTCGGCAGCGGCACCGGCCAGCATGTGGTCGAATTCGCGCGGCAGACGCCGGATATCACCTGGTGGCCGAGCGACCTCAACGACAATCATCTGAAAAGCATCGCCGCGTGGACCGCGCATGCCGGACTTGCAAATGTTCGCCCGCCGCTGCGGATCGATCTGTTGGCTCCCGACTGGTGCGCAGAGATGCAGGATGGGCGCGGACCGGGCAAGCTGCTCGCGGTGTTCTGCGCCAATGTCATCCACATTGCGCCGTGGCGTGTCGCCGAAGGCCTGATCGCGGGCGCCGCACGCTACCTGCGTCCGGACGGGCGGCTGTTTCTGTATGGTCCGTTCAAGCAGGGCGGCAAGCATACGGCGCCGAGCAATGCGGTGTTCGATGCCAGCCTGCGCGACAATAATCCCGAGTGGGGCGTCCGCGATATCGGCGATCTCGAAACGCTGGCGCAGCGCAACGGGCTAGCGCTCGCGGAGATCATCGAGATGCCGGCCAACAATCTCATCGTCGTTTTTCGGCGTCGTCCGACGGATCAAAAATCTATGTAATCTGCGGGAATTTGCGGTTGTCGCTGGCCGGAAATCGGAGCATGGACAGCCAGCAATAGTGTCCTCCCATGTTCCACGCAGGTCATCATGACGATCGCAACCGCGCTGACGAAAAAGCTGAAGATCGAGCATCCGGTGCTGCTGGCGCCAATGGCCGGTGTCGCGGGTGGCGCGCTGGCCGCTGCCGTCAGCAACGCCGGTGGTCTCGGGATCGTCGGCGGCGGTTATGGCGAGCGCGAATCGCTCGAACGCGAACTGATCGCGGCGGGCAATACGCCGGTCGGCGTCGGCTTTATCACGTGGTCGCTGCGGAAGAACCCCGATCTACTCCATGTGGCGATGGCCCATGCGCCGAAAGCGATGTTTCTGTCGTTCGGCGAACTGACGGACTTTGCGCCTGTCATCAAACAGGCAGGCATTCCACTGATCGCACAGGTGCAAACGTTGGCGCAGGCGCGCCGCGCCGCCGACGAAGGTGCCGATATCATCGTGGCGCAGGGAGCGGAAGCCGGAGGTCACGGTAGCACGCGCTCCACCATGCCTTTCGTACCCGCGGTCGCCGATGCCGTCGGGGACATTCCGGTGGTGGCTGCTGGCGGCATCGCCGACGGCCGCGGTCTCGCGGCGGCGCTGATGCTGGGGGCATCGGGCGTTCTCTGCGGCACGGCATTCTTCGCCAGCCGCGAATCGCTTGCGCATGCCAACATGAAACGTGGGGCGATCGAAGGCGAGGGCGACAATACCCAGCGTAGTTCGGTCATCGATGTGGCGCGCGGCATCGACTGGCCGTCGCAGTGGACCATCCGGACGCTGAGAAACGAGTTCACCGACCGTTGGGGCGGCGATATGGCCGGCCTCCAGCGCAATATTGCCGAGGAGCGCCCGCGCTACATGGCGGCGCGTGACGCGGGCGATACCTCCGTGTCCGCCGTCATTGTCGGAGAGGCCGTGGATCTGGTGCGGGCAGACGAGAGCGCCGCCGAAATCGTGGCTCGGATTGTGGCACAGGCCGAGGCGGTCATGCGGTCCGCGCAGGATTTGCTGACCTGATCTTCGTTATCAGCAGTTGATTCTTTCTCCTTAATCGGGCTTTTTCAGAATAATCTGCGGCGGCGTTTGGCCTGCCGGACCGGGAAGTTCCAGACGTGGCCGACCTTACGATCGATGAAATCACCGACGACGCGCGTGCAAAATCCAATGTCGTGAGACTCGCAGCCGCGCAGGCGCTGACCGGCGCCAACTCGGCGGTGATTTTCGCGACCGGCTCGATCGTCGGCGCAACGCTGGCGCCCAGCATCTCGCTCGCGACCGTACCGCTGTCGATGTATGTCCTTGGCCTCGCCGCCGGCACGTTGCCGACCGGTGCGATCTCGCGCGCTTACGGACGCCGCGCTGCCTTCATCATCGGGACCGGCTGCGGCGTGCTGACCGGCTTGCTCGGGGCATTCGCCATTCTCCATGCCTCCTTCGTGCTCTTTTGCTGCGCGACCTTTCTTGGCGGTCTCTACGGTGCGGTGTCGCAATCCTATCGTTTCGCCGCTGCCGATGGCGCCAGCGCTGCGTATCGTCCCAAAGCTGTATCGTGGGTGATGGCCGGTGGCGTGTTTGCCGGTGTGCTCGGGCCGCAGCTCGTGCAGTGGACCATGAACGTCTGGCCGCCATATCTGTTCGCGTTCAGTTTTGTCATTCAGGCGGCCGTGGCGATCGTCGCCATGGTCGTACTCTCGGGCGTCGATGCGCCAAAACCTGCGCCGTCAGATTTGCACGGCGGCCGACCGCTGCTGGAAATCGCGCGGCAGCCGCGCTTCATCGCCGCGGCGCTGTGCGGCGTCATTTCATATCCCATGATGAATCTGGTGATGACCTCGGCGCCGCTCGCCATGAAGATGTGCGGCCTGAGCGTCAGCGATTCCAATTTCGGCATCCAGTGGCATATCGTCGCGATGTATGGGCCGAGCTTTTTCACGGGATCGCTGATCGCACGTTTCGGCGCGCCGCGCATCGTCGCGCTCGGCCTGCTGCTGGAGGCGGCAGCGGCCGGAATCGGTTTGTCCGGCATCACGGCGCCGCACTTCTGGGCGACGCTGATCGTGCTCGGCCTCGGCTGGAACTTCAGCTTCGTCGGCGCCTCGGCGCTGGTGCTGGAGACGCACCGGCCGA
Source organism: Pseudomonadota bacterium (assembly GCA_018240625.1). Taxonomy (GTDB): domain Bacteria; phylum Pseudomonadota; class Alphaproteobacteria; order Rhizobiales; family Xanthobacteraceae; genus Nitrobacter. The sequence goes on along the minus strand of JAFEFK010000265.1, from coordinate 2,668 downwards.
ACGAGCGCAACAAGGTGCAGGCCTTCAACGACTTTCTGGTGTTCGGCATGATGGCGATCGGCTCGTTCTCGTCCGGCCAGTTGCTGGCGCATTACGGCTGGGATGCCGTCAATCTGGTGGTGTTCCCGCCGGTTGCGCTCGGCCTTGTCGTATTGCTGCTTACCGGGATGGCGCGGCGCAGAACGGCTGCCCTGTAAGCAAGCACGCCCCGTAATCGGGTGGCATGACGCTGCCGCTCGCGTAAAATTCTTGTCCGGAACCTGATCGGGAGAGGCGCCAATGCCGTCGCGTGCGCGTGTGGATGAATTCATCGGCGTCGTCGAGAGCGGCGACCATGCCGGCGCGATCGAGCGCTACTACACCCAAGATGCCAGTATGCAGGAGAACGCCGCTGCGCCGCGCGTCGGCCGTGACCATCTCGTGGCCCACGAGCGGAGCATCCTGGCTCGCATGTCGAATATCTATTCCAAGGCGATATCGTCGGTGGTCGAGGGCGACCGCGTCGCCATCCACTGGATCTTCGAATTGACGGACCTTACCGGCAAGGTGCTCAGGGTCGACGAGATCGCCATGCAGGAATGGCGCGGCGACAGGATTTTCCGAGAGCGCTTCTTCTACGATCCGGCGCGGCCGACAACATAGCTGCCGGTTTCTGCGACGCTTCGATGCTAGTGTCCCGAATCCGAAGTTCGCCCCACTATGCAGCGCTCTCTGTAGCGAACTTCGGATTCGAAAGGACACTAGCAAACTTATGATTCTAGTGTGGTTCAGGTTCAGAAGTTCGCTCGGAGGACGCGCAGAGAAAATGTAGCGAACTTCTGAGCCACCACACTAGTCGAAGCAAGAAGCCGGCCTCGCGCCTAATCTGAATCGCCTGGACAAAGAAACCGCATGGACGCAACCGTCAGCCTCCCCGTTGAAGAATCTTCCATCCGCTATGACGGATGGCGGGTCGTTGCCGTCTGCTTTCTGGTGGCGACGTTCGGCTGGGGTCTCGGCTTCTACGGCCAGAGCGTTTATCTGGCGGAGCTGCACCGGCTGCACGGCTGGCCAACCTCGCTGATCTCGTCGGCGACGACGTTCTTCTATCTGTTCGGGGCGCTGTTGGTCGCTTTCATCAGCGAGGCGATCCGCGGGATCGGCCCGCGCAATTGCATGGTCGCGGGCGTTTGCATTATGGCGGGAGCCACCGCGCTGCTCGGCCAGATCACCTCGCCGTGGCAGCTGTACGCCGTCAGTGCGCTGCTGGCGCTGGGCTGGGCCGGCACCAGTCTCGGCATGATCACCAATACGCTAGGTCTGTGGTTCGACAAGAAGCGCGGCATGGCGATCAGCCTCGCGCTCAACGGCGCGAGCTGCGGCGGTGTCGTCGGCGTGCCGCTGCTGGTGACCGCGATCGGCCATTTCGGATTTTCCGGCGCGACCGTTACAGCGGCGGTTGTGATGATCGCGCTGCTGGTCCCGGTGATTTTTTTCTTCGTCGGCTCGCCTCCGGATCGTGCGCGGATTGTCGCGATGCCGTCTGGTGGCACGGCCTTGCCCGCCGCGAACGATCCGTCCTCCCTGCAAATCAGGTCGATGGCGTTTCGCGATGTCGCGTTTCTGACTCTGACGGTTGCGTTCGCGCTGGTGCTGTTCGCGCAGGTCGGTTTCATCGTGCACCTGATCTCGTTTCTCGATCCGGTGATCGGCCGCGAGCGCGCTGCGATCGCAGTCTCACTGCTGACGGCGATGGCGGTGGTGGGCCGGCTATTGTTTTCAACCGTGATCGACCGCCTCAATCAGCGGCTTGCTTCCGCGATCTCGTTCGCCAGTCAGGGGTTGGCGCTGATGATTCTCATCAATTCGCGCAACGAGATGCTGCTGATCGCGGCCTGCGGCCTGTTCGGCTTTTCGGTCGGCAACCTGATCACGCTGCCGGCGCTGATCATTCAGCGCGAGTTCGCGCCAAAATCGTTCGGCGTGCTGGTCAGTCTTCTGACGGCGGTGACGCAGGTGACTTACGCCTTCGGTCCCGGCGTCATCGGCGTGCTGCGCGATGCGTCCGGAAGTTATGCCCTGCCGTTCTATGGCTGTATCGGGCTGGAGATCACAGCGGCCATCTTGATCATGGTGCGCGGGCGCAAGACGTCCTTCTGAAACACGCTCCGTCATTGCGAGGAGGCCGACGAAGCAATCCAGTTTTTGCTTGTGACTTCTGGATTGCGTCGCTTCGCTCGCAATGACAGGACGATACTCTATGCCTCGCGCTGACGCATGAGATCGTCGAGATCGAGGCGGCGGGTGAACATCGCGAGGCTGCCGTCGGCATTGCGCGGCCATTCCTGCTGCGGCCGGTCGCGATAGAGTTCGACGCCGTTCTGATCGGGGTCGCGCAAATAGAGCGCCTCGCTGACGCCGTGATCGCTGGCGCCGTCGAGTGGAATGCCCGCCTGCAACACGCGATGCAGCGCATCGGCGAGCGCCGCGCGGGTCGGATACAGGATCGCGGTATGGAAAAGTCCCGTCGTGCCGGGCGGTGGGGGCGAGCCCCCTTTGCTCTCCCAGGTGTTGAGCCCGATATGGTGATGATAGCCGCCGGCCGAGATAAAGGCCGCCTCTGTTCCATAGCGGACCATCAGCTCGAAGCCGAGGAGGCCGCAATAGAAGTCGAGGGAACGCTCCAGGT
>JAFEFK010000264.1 GCA_018240625.1 Pseudomonadota bacterium | reverse complement strand
CCTACGATATCGCCACCGGTGGCGTGCGGCTGCTCGAAGGCGGCGGCGCCAAAACGGGCGCGGCCGAACAGATCGACATTGCCGATCTGGCCTCCCGCAACGCCAATCTGAACGTCAGCGAAATCAAGGACGAACTGGCGCTGGTGACCGAAGCCTGCAAGCCGTTCGAGCTCGATGCCTTTCGCGAGGGACATCTGACGCCGGTGTATTTCGGCTCGGCGCTGCGCAATTTCGGCGTCGGCGATCTCCTGGAGGGGCTCGGGAAATTCGCGCCACCGCCGCGCGCGCAGGAGTCCAACCTGCGCAAGATCGAGGCCGACGAGCCGCGCATGACGGCGTTTGTATTCAAGATCCAGGCCAACATGGACCCGAACCATCGCGACCGCATCGCGTTCGCGCGGCTGTGCTCCGGTAAACTGACGCGGGGCATGAAGGCGAAGCTGGTGCGCACCGGCAAGCCGATGCCGCTGTCGTCGCCGCAGTTCTTCTTCGCACAGGATCGCGCCATCGCCGACGAGGCCTTCGCGGGCGACGTGGTCGGGATTCCCAATCACGGCACGCTGCGGATCGGCGACACATTGACCGAAGGCGAGGACGTTACCTTCGTGGGTGTGCCGTCGTTTGCGCCGGAGTTCGTGCGCCGCGTGCGGCTGGCCGATGCGATGAAAGCCAAGAAGCTGAAGGAAGCCCTGCAGCAGATGTCGGAGGAGGGCGTCGTGCAGGTATTCCGGCCGCGCGACGGCGCGCCCGCGCTGGTCGGCGTGGTTGGCATGCTTCAGCTCGACGTGCTGAAGGCGCGGCTCGACGCGGAATACTCGCTGCCGGTGGATTTCGAGATCAGCGAATTCCAGCTCGCGCGATGGATTTCATCGGACGATCGCAGGAAGCTCGATGCGTTTATTGCCGCGAATGGTTCCGGCGTCGCCGACGACGTCGACGGCGATCCGGTGTTTCTGGCGAAGAACGAATTCTATCTTGGCTATACCAAGGAGCGCGCCGAAGGCATCGTGTTCTCCAGCGTCAAGGACGTGAAGAAGACGGGGTAGATTAGCTGCTCATTTTGGGAGAAGCGTATCACCGGAACGCTACGCGCCCCCTCTCCCGCTTTCGGGGGAGGGTTGGGGTGGGGGCGACGTGATTGAAGACGCCCCCACCCGACCGACTTTGTCGGTCGACCTCCCCCGCAAGCGGGAGAGGTGAGTTCGTCGCGTTTAGCCGCTATCACGCCTTGGTCGGATACTTGTATTCCGGCGCGCTCTTGAGCTGGCCGGCATTGGCATCCATCTTCGCATGCCACTTCGCATCGGTCGCGTTGTAGCTGAGACTGATGGCCGAGGGCTTCACCGCCACATAATGATCGCCGATACCGAGGAAGCCGCCGACGCTGAGGATATATCCCTTCACATCTCCATTTGAATTGATGGCGATGTCCTTGATGGTACCGATATCCTTATTGTCATTGTTGTAGACATCCAGCCCGATCACCTTCGAGCTCAACTCGTCGGTCGATGGGATGGTGGCGAAATTCGAGTTGTCCGTCGTCATCGCGGTCTGATGGACGTTATTGTCCTGGACGTTGTTGTTCACACCGACGGTCGTCACTTCTTCCATCGAATTGGGTGTGATGAACATCGACACCGGATTGCCGGACGAATCCCGCGCATGGACATAGAACGAGCCGGGGACGACCGTGACGTCCGAGAAGCCGGACTGGCTGAGATTGGTCAGCATCTCCTGTTGAATGTTGCCGTTGGTCACAGGCGCGTTATTGCCGCGGGTAGCCGCTTCTGCGATCGCGATGGACGAGACGGTGGCCAGCGCGACGGCGGCCACGACAAGGGTGCGTTTCATGTGGGTCTCCTTTGAATTTGCCCCGCCTCGCAGGGACAATCGGGATGTGCACATCATCGTTCCGGCGAATAGCGAGATGAAGGAAACTTAATTTCCATGCGCATCTTCATCTGTTTTGACAATGACCAGGCGAGCGAAATGGCTGCTGCGCCATAGCGCCGTGTTGCACTCCAGCCCTCAAAAATGATACGCGAAGGCTGGTTTCCGGAGGGCAGGACGATGGGACTTCTTGTCATGACCGCGGGCCTCGGGCTGTTCCTGGGCGTGCATCTGGTCACGACGCGGCGAGACCTGCGCGCGCGGCTGATCGCTCGCTTCGGCGAGGGCGGCTACAAGGGCGGCTACGCGCTGATCTCTGCCATCGGACTTGCGCTGATCGTCTGGGGCTTTGCGCACTATCGCGCCACCGGCTGGATCGACGTCTGGCATCCGCCGCGGATGATGAAGCACATTGCCGAAGCCTTGATGCTACCGGCGGTCATCCTCGTTGTGGCGTCGTATATCCGCGGCCGCATCTATGCGAGGCTGAAACATCCCATGCTGGCCGGCGTCAAATTGTGGGCGCTCGCGCATCTGCTCGCCAACGGCGATCTCGGCTCGATCGTCCTGTTCGGGTCGTTTCTGGCGTGGGCGGTGATCGATCGCATCTCGCTCAAGCACCGGTCGGATGCCGGCGCGCCGCCGATCCCGGTGGACGGTGCGCGCAACGACGTGATCGCGATCGTGGTCGGCGTTGTCGCCTACCTCGCGCTCGGCGGCCTGTTTCATCCCTACGTCATCGGCGTTCCCGTGTTCGGAGCATAAATAATGTCAGTTCAGTCGGCCATCAGGCGCAAGACCGCGCCCGACATCCGCGCGCGCAAGAACGGCGAGCCCGTCGTGATGCTGACCTCGTATCACGCGCACACCGCCGCGCTGGTCGATCGCTACTGCGACGTTATTCTGGTCGGCGACAGCCTCGGCAACGTGATGCACGGCTTCGAGACCACGGTGCCGGTGACGCTGGAGATGATGATCCTGCAGGGACGGGCCGTCATGCGCGGTTCGCTGCACGCGCTGGTCGTGGTGGACATGCCGTTCGGCTCCTACGAAGCCTCGAAGGAGCAGGCGTTTCATTCCGCCGCGCGCATTCTGAAAGAGACTCACTGCGGCGCGGTAAAACTCGAGGGCGGCGTGAAGATGGCGGAGACCATCGCCTTTCTTACGGAGCGCGGCATCCCCGTGATGGGGCACATTGGCTTGACGCCACAATCGATCAACACGCTGGGTTCGTTTCGCGCGCAGGGCCGCGAGGAGGGAAGCTGGCAGCCGATCGAGGACGATGCCCGCGCGATTGCGGATGCCGGCGCGTTCTCGATGGTGATCGAGGCGGTCGCAGAACCTCTGGCACGCAAGATCACGGAAGCTGTGGCGATCCCGACCATCGGCATCGGCGCCAGCGCGGCATGCGACGGTCAGGTGCTGGTGCTCGAGGACATGTTGGGCCTGTCGCCGCGCGCGCCGAAATTCGTCCGGCGCTATGGCGAGCTTGGTCCCGCGATCGAGGCGGCCATCGAAAGTTATGCCCGCGACGTGCGCAGCCGCGCCTTTCCCGGCCCGGAACACGTTTACGGGATGAAGCCGAAAGGCTAGGCAGCTATCTTTACCCCCGTTTCAAAGCACGCTAGGGTTGCATTGGGCATGGGGTAGCACTGTGAAAGTCTCGGCTTTGGGGTATGCAATTGCGTGCACCGCAGCGGTCGGTGCGTGCGCTTCTGTTCCTGACATCGCGCCGGATTTTTCAGTCCCGACAGGCAAGATCATTCTACACACTGTTTGTGAACTCCGCTCCGCATTCCGGTATATGCAAGACAATGGCGCTGACTATCCAGATTTTAAGGCCGACGCATGGGCGATCGGCCTCACGCTAACGCCTAGGACGGATGCCGAGTCCAGCCTTAGAGCGGGATTGACGGGGAAGAGCAGCTCCGTTGCGGTAGCTTATTTGAATTCTTGGATTGCTGGGGCCGGACCCGGAGCTGAGTACGACTCCCATGGCACGATGACTGCATCTGCTAAGTACGCTTTATCGTCAAAGAAATTGCTCTCGCGGAAGACGCCAGCAGGTTACGATTACGAACACGAACTGAAATGCAGGGTGGATGATCCGAGTTACAATGCGCTTACGAAACATCTAGGTATTCAGCAGTGGCTGAAGCGCGCCGTAACCGCCGGTCATCTTG
>JAFEFK010000263.1 GCA_018240625.1 Pseudomonadota bacterium | reverse complement strand
TTGCGCGAGCCCGGTTTCGCAGAGCTTTTGCGCCTCGTCGCGTCGCCCTGCGTTGAAGGCCGCGGTGGCGTGGCGCAGGGTGTCTTCGATTACTGCCTGATTGGCGGTGGTGAGGCGGCTCATGAAGCGAGCCTAGTTCAATTTTGATTTTGACGGAAACGCGTCATTCGAGCACCGCGCGCTCCCTCTCCCGCTTGCGGGGGAGGGGTGGGGAGGGGGCGATACAGTAAAGATGCCCCCACCCGACCGACTTCGTCGGCCGACCTCCCCCGCAAGCGGGAGAGGTTATAAGAGTCTTCCCTCGCTGCGCAGCCCGCCGTTTACTCCGCCGCCTGCGACTTTCCGAGCGCCGGATAATCCGTGTAGCCCTTGGCGCCGCCGCCGTAGAAGGTGTTCTTGTCCCATTCGTTGAGCGGCGCGCCCGCTTTCAGCCGCTCCACCAGATCGGGATTGGAGATAAACGGCTTGCCGAACGCGATCAGGTCGGCGGCGCCGCTGTCGAGCATCTTGTTGGCGAGCGCGAGGTCGTAGCCGTTATTGGCCATGTAGGTTTGTTTGAAGCGCTTGCGTAACGAAGCATAATCGAACGGCGCGACGTCGCGCGGGCCGCCGGTGGCGCCCTCGATGACGTGGATGTAGGTCAGCTTCAGCGCGTTGAGCTGGTCGACGATATGATCGAACAGCGGCTGCGGGTTGGAATCGGAGACATCGTTGGCGGGCGTCACCGGCGAGATACGGATCCCGGTCCGCTCCGCGCCTGCAACAGCGCTCACTTCATTCGACACCTCGATCATCAGTTTTGCGCGGTTTTCGATGGAGCCTCCGTAAGCATCGGTGCGCTTGTTGGTGCCGTCCTTGGCGAACTGATCGAGCAGGTAGCCGTTCGCGCCGTGAATTTCGACGCCGTCGAAACCGGCTTCGAGTGCATTGGCGGCGCCGCGTTTGAAGCTTTCGATGATGCCGGGAATTTCCTCCAGCGTGAGCGCGCGCGGTTCGGAAACATCGGCAAAGGTGCCGTTCACGAACGTCTTGGTCTTGGCCTTGATCGCGGAGGGTGCGACCGGCGCGCCGCCGTTCGGCTGCAGCGAGGTGTGCGAGATGCGCCCGACATGCCAGAGCTGGATATAGATGTGTCCGCCGCGCTCGTGGACGCGATCCGTGACCTTGCGCCACGCCGCGACTTGTTCCTTCGAATAGATGCCGGGCGTGTCCTGATAGCCCTGGCCCTGTTGCGAGACCTGGCTGGCTTCGGTCACGAGCAATCCTGCGGAGGCGCGTTGGCCGTAATACTCCACCGCCAGCGGATTCGGCACCATGCCGGCCAGCGCACGGTTGCGCGTCAGCGGCGCCATCACCGCGCGGTTGGAGAGGGTGACAGGACCGAGCTTATACGGCTCGAACAGTTTTGAGGTGGGCATGGTTTGTCTTCCCGTGACGTTTCAATGCAACTGCATCTATGCCGGTCGGGAGGACCGCGCAAGGCGCTGCTCAAAGTTTACGCTCAAAACCACATTCCAAAGCTGTTCACGTTTTGCTGGCGACACATGATCGGGCATTGCGCGCCCCTCTCCCGCTTGCGGGCCGCGCCGCGAGCAACGCTGAGAGGGTTGGGGTGGGGGTTACTGCAGGAAAGAGTGTAAGTGAAAATGCCCCCACCCGACCGGCTTCGCTGCGCTTGCCGGTCGACCTCCCCCGCGAGCGGGAGAGGTAAGAGTCGCTCATGCATCAGGCCCCGCGCGCGACGCCGCCGAGATGTCCGCCGTCGAGGAACAGCGTATGTCCGTTGACGTAGGACGATTCATTCGAAATCAGGAACAGCGCAGCATAGGCGACCTCCCATCCGGTGCCCTGGCGGCCGAACGGCACTGTCAGCGCGCGGTCGCTGCGGCGGCGGCTGGCGTCACGGCCCATCGGCGTATCCATGAAACCCGGTGCGATCACGTTGCAGCGAATGCCCTTGTCCTCGCCGGCCCGTGCGATGGCGCGCGCCAGTGCGATCTGCGCGGCCTTGGAGGATTCGTAGGCCGGATTGCGGCCACCGGCGCGCTGGCTCGCCAGCGACGAGGTCAGGGTGATCGCGCCGCCGGGCGACATCACCTCCAGCGCCTTTTGCGCGAACAGCATGTGGCTGCGCACGTTGACCGCGTAGTCGCGGTCCCAGGCTTCCACGGTCATCTTCGGCAGCGACAGCCCCGAGGAGATGCCGACGTTAAGCGCCATGCCGTCGAGCCCGCCGAGCTGCTTTGCGCAGCGGTCCACCGCCGGCGCGATCGCGCTCGCATCGGACACGTCGACGATGTCTGAAAACGCCTTGCCGCCTTCGGCGATGATCTGGCTCACCGTATGGTCGGCGGCCTCCTTGTTGACGTCGAGGCAGGCGACCTGCGCGCCCTCGCGCGCGAACAGCACCGCCATGGCGCGGCCGTTGCCGACCGGCGGCTCTTCGTCGACGACCTTACGTTGTCCCGCGCCGACCACGATGATGCGGCGGCCCTTCAGCCGGCCGCGGGCAGGCGCCTGGCCCAGCGTTTCCGGATGCACGGAAGCGGAGGGATCGAGCGCGTAGGCGACGTGGGTGGTGACGGACATGGCGGCTCCTCTTCATTTTTTTGTTGGTTTGCTTGCGTCATTCCGGGACTCGCCTCTTGACGTGGGCCCGGAATCTCGAGATTCCGGGTTCGTGCTTCGCACGCCCCGGAATGACGACGCTCGTCAACTCGCCGAATACTTCACCTTCGACTCCGCCGACGGCGGCTTTTCCTCGATCTCGACCTCAAAATTTTCCAGAAACCGGCTCACCGCCATGTAGAAGCCGATGGTCAGCGTCAGCTCGGCCATGCGGCGGTTGTCGAGCTGCGTCAGCAATTCGTTGAACAGCGCGTCGGACGCCTTGACGTTTTTGACCACCTCGTCGGTGTAGCGGATGATGAGCTTCTCCAGCGGCGAGAACACGGCGCTCGCGGGATCGTGCTCCAGCGCCGCGATTTTTGCATCGGAAAGACCGACATTGCGCGCGACGCGCTTGTGCTGATGCACCTCGTAAGCAGCGTTGCTGAGGAAGCCGATGCGCAAAATCGCCACCTCGCGCAACTGCGGGTCGAGCGCGCTCTCACGCAGGATCGCGCCGCCCATTTTCAGAAAACCCGGCGCGATCGTGGTGGCGTGCGGCAGCATGCGATAGAGGTTGAGGTCGTGACGTCCCTTGAGCATGTCCCGATACTCGGGCGACGCCTCGCTCATTTCGAGATAGGGAATGCGCGGCATGGGGTCTCCCTGTTTTTTCTTGTCCAGCGTCGCAC
>JAFEFK010000262.1 GCA_018240625.1 Pseudomonadota bacterium | reverse complement strand
GGTCTTGCTCCCAGCCCTTGCACTTCAGGATGCGGCCGGGTTGACCGCCGCCGGAGTCGTTGCCTGCGCGCGGCGTCGCATCGCCAAAGGGAATGCCTTCGCCGAACTGGCTGTATTCTTTCAGTGGACCGTGGGCGAGGCGCTGCTGGTCGCGCAGCTTGACGCGCGAAAGATTGAGCACGCCGTCCTGCATCGCCGCGGTGACCTTCTGGCCCTTGCCGGAGTGGGTGCGGTGATAGAGCGCGGTGACGATGCCGAGCGCGAGATGAAGACCCGTGCCGCTATCACCGATCTGGGCGCCGGTCACCAGAGGCAGACCGTCGCGGAAACCCGTCGTCGAGGCCGCGCCGCCGGTGCATTGCGCCACGTTCTCGTACACCTTGCAATCTTCATAAGGACCGGGGCCAAAGCCCTTGATCGATGCGACGATCATCTTCGGATTGATGCTCTGGATCTTTTCCCAGGGGAATCCCATGCGATCGAGCACGCCGGGGCCGAAATTCTCGACCAGCACGTCGCAGGCCTTGATGAGTGCGGTCAGAACTTCCTTGCCCTTCGCGTTCTTGGTGTCGAGCGTGATCGAACGCTTGTTGTGGTTCAGCATGGTGAAATACAAGCTGTCGGCGTTCGGTACGTCCTGCAGTTGACCGCGGGTGATATCGCCGACGCCGGGCCGTTCGACCTTGATCACGTCGGCGCCAAACCAGGCCAGCAGCTGCGTACAGGTCGGTCCCGACTGGACGTGGGTGAAATCCAGAATGCGAACGCCCTTCAGCGCCTGTGTCATGGTCTTGCTCCTATATCGTGTCTGCTCCTGCCGGAGCAGGAAGGAATAATGGGGCGGGCTGTGCAATCCGTCCCGACGAAAGATCTATTTCTTTTTCAGTGCGCTCTGCGGATTGAGATTGCCGATGCGGCCGCTCTCACTGCCGGCCGCCGGGTCGAGCACCGCGTTGATGAGGGTCGGCTTGCCCGAATCCATCGCCGCGTTGACCGCGCGCTTGAGTTCGTCCGGAGAGGTCGCACTCACACCGACGCCGCCAAAAGCCTCCATCATCCTATCGTAGCGTGCGCCTTTGACGAACACGGTCGGTGCGGGATCGCTGCCGGCTTTGTTCACATCGGTGCCGCGATAGATGCCGTCGTTGTTGAAGATAACGATGCAGACCGGAAGCTTGTAACGGCAGATGGTTTCGACCTCCATGCCAGAAAAACCGAAAGCGCTGTCGCCTTCGATGGCGAGCACCGGCTTTCCGGTTTCGATGGCGGCTGCGATCGAGTAACCCATACCGATGCCCATGATGCCCCAGGTGCCGACATCGATCCGCTTGCGCGGCTGGTACATGTCGATGATGCCGCGTGCGAGATCGAGCGTGTTGGCACCTTCGTTCACCAGGATGGCATCCGGCCGCTCCTTGATGATCGTGCGCAGCACGCCCAGCGCACCGTGATAATCCATCGGCGAATTGTTGTTCATCAGGCGCGGCGCCATCTTGGCGACGTTCTCTTCGCGCTTTTTGGCGACAGCGCCGGTCCAGTCGGAAGAAGGGGTGGCCCAGTTGCTGCCCATGCCTGTCAGAAGCGCCGAGACGCACGAACCGATATCGCCAACCACCGGTGCGACGATCTCGACGTTCGAGTCCATCTCTTTCGGTTCGATGTCGATCTGGATGAACTTCTTCGGCGCGTTGCCCCAGGACTTGCCCTTGCCGTGCGAGAGCAGCCAGTTCAGCCGCGCGCCGATCAGCATCACGACGTCAGAGTCCTTGAGCACGGTTGAACGCGCCGCGCCTGCGCACAGCGGATGGGTATCGGGAAGAAGACCCTTGGCCATGCTCATCGGCAGGAATGGAATGCCGCTTTTTTCGACCAGTTGGCGGATCGCATCATCGGCCTGCGCATAAGCGGCACCCTTGCCAAGAATGATCAGCGGCTTCTTTGCGCTCTTGAGCACATCGAGCGCGCGCTTGATGGACTCAGGCGCGGGTATTTGGGCAGGAGCGGCATCGATGACGTTGACCAGCGACTTCTTGCCGGCTTCTGCATCCATCACCTGGCCGAACAGTTTTGCCGGCAGATCGAGATACACGCCGCCTGGACGGCCTGAGACGGCCGCGCGGATCGCACGCGCCAACCCAATGCCGATATCCTGCGCATGCAACACACGGAACGCCGCCTTGCACAGCGGCTTGGCGATTGCGAGTTGATCCATTTCCTCGTAGTCGCCCTGCTGGAGGTCGACGATCTCGCGCTCGGACGAACCCGAGATCAAGATCATCGGGAAGCAGTTGGTCGTGGCATGGGCCAGTGCAGTCAGGCCGTTGAGGAAGCCAGGAGCCGACACGGTGAGGCAGACGCCCGGCTTTTTGGTGAGAAAGCCGGCAATCGAGGCTGCATAGCCGGCGTTCTGCTCGTGCCGGAACGAAAGGACGCGAATGCCCGCGGCTTGCGCCATGCGGCCGAAGTCGGTGATCGGGATGCCCGGCACGCCGTAAATGGTATTGAGGCCGTTGAGCTTGAGCGCATCGATGATGAGGTTGAAGCCGTCCGTGAGTTCACGCTCGGCTTCAGCGGCATTCGCTGTCATGCTCTGTACAGTTGCGGACATTCCGCTGTTCTCCCTGATCTTCGTGATGGACGAGTTCGTCGTCTTCTTGGCGTGAACTCGAGCAGTTACGTAAACAGCTCCTGGCCATGAGCCTCGACATAAGCTGCAAGTCCAAGCGTGTGGTCACGCGCGCGTTTTTCGGCAAGTTCGGTGTTACGTTCCTCGAGCGCTTCGATGATCGCCATATGCTCAGGCAGCGAAACCGCGGTGCGGTCGGTGCGTCCGATCGTCAATTGCCTGTAGCCGCGCACGTGCAAAAGAATGTCGTTGGTCATATCGACCAGCACCGGCGACTCGCTCAACGAAATCAGCGCCTGATGGAAGGCGATATTCGCCTTCGAATATTCCTCGACGTGATCCTGCGGCAGGCGGTCTTTATTGAAGTTCTTGAAAAAGTCGCGCAGCGCGGAGATGTCCTTCTTTCGTGCGGTCGTCGTGATGAGACGCGCCGCCATGCTCTCGAGCGCGGCCCAGGCGCGGATCATGTCGACGATCTCGGTTTTTGTCCGGCGCACCACGACGATACCGCGGCGCGGAACCGTCTTCACGAAGCCATCCTGCTCGAGCATCGCAATCGCTTCGCGGATCGGAGTGCGGCTGACCCCGAGACGTTCCGACAGCGCTCGCTCGTCGAGCATGACTTGCTCGGGCGAGGCGTAGATATCCATCTTCAGAATGGCTTCCTTCAAGGCGTCATACGCCTTGTTCTTGAAGCTCGTTTCCGGAGCGATCCGGACGATGGCAATATCTGCCTCGGCCATTATGGGCGACGCCTTGGTGGGTTTGGGATCGGGCATGACAAATCTCCATCGGCGGGAGCCTGTAATACCAGACTATTGTACGCTATATTTTTGGCATACCAAATACCACAATGTCAAGATGGCGCTGTTTTCGAGACTTCACCGACCTAGACGGCCTTGACAACACGCGATCTGGCATACCAAATGCCATGCTAGCTGATAGTTAGTTCGGAAGCGCGGGATTGATGTTGCTCGCTGTTCCGGAATCACCAGTCAACGCATCACGCGGTTGCCGGTGACGTCTGGATTTTGGCCGCTGCGTAATCAAGGTCGGCATTTGCGGCGCGACCGACAACACAAAAATGAACGCGAGGAGGAAGCTCATGTCCCAGTCCAAAGATGCAGTTCGCAAAATTCTCGATGCGGTCAAGGCTGACAAGCGCACCAGTCTGACAGCGCCAGAAGGCAAACTGGTCTGCGACGCCTACGGAATTCCGGTGCCGCGCGAGGGTGTCGCGAAATCAGCGGCAGATTCGGCAAAGCTTGCGTCTGATATGGGATTTCCGGTGGTGATGAAAATCGTCTCGCCGGATATTTTGCACAAGACCGAAGCGGGCGGCGTCATTGTCGGCGTCAAGACGGCGGCGGATGCCGAGAAGGCCTACGACACCATTCTGGCGAACGCCAAAAAGTATAAAGCCGATGCCAAGATCGAGGGCGTTCAGGTCCAGCAGATGCTGGCTGGAGGCACCGAGGTCATCGTCGGCTCGATCACGGACGGCTCGTTCGGCAAACTGGTGGCGTTCGGCCTTGGCGGCGTGCTCGTTGAGGTGCTGAAAGATGTCACGTTCCGTCTTGCGCCGGCTACCAAGGACGATGCGCTGTCGATGCTCGACGGCATTCAGGCGAAAGAGATGCTGCACGGCGTGCGCGGCGGTGACCCCGTCAATCGCGATGCGCTGGCCGACGTCATCGTGAAGGTGTCGCAACTCGTCAGCGATTTCCAGGAAATCGTCGAGCTCGATCTCAATCCGGTGTTTGCGACCAAGAAGGACGCCATTGCCGCCGACGTGCGCATCGTCGTCGATTTCAACTACAAGCCGCGCCCCGCGCCGCGCTCCAACGCGGAAATCGTCACCGCAATGAACCGCATCATGATGCCGAAGGCCGTCGCAGTCGTCGGTGCATCCGCCGAAGACGGCAAGATCGGCAACTCCGTGATGAAGAACCTCATCAACGGCGGCTACAAGGGTGAGATCTATCCAATTCATCCCAAGGCCGCCGATATTTTGGGACACAAGGCCTACAAGAGCGTCAAGGACGTGCCGGGTGTCATCGACGTCGCGGTGTTTGCAATCCCTGCGAAATTTGTCGCTGGCGCGCTGGCCGAATGCGGCGAGAAGAAAATTCCAGGCGCCGTTTTGATTCCGTCCGGCTTCGCGGAAGCGGGCCATCCCGAGTTGCAGGATGAAATCGTCGAGGTCGGCAAGAAGTACGACATCCGCATGATGGGGCCGAACATCTACGGCTTCTATTATACGCCGGCCAATCTCTGCGCGACCTTCTGCACGGCCTACGACGTCAAGGGGTCTGCCGCGCTGTCGTCCCAATCGGGC
>JAFEFK010000261.1 GCA_018240625.1 Pseudomonadota bacterium | reverse complement strand
GCAACCTCTGGTGCTGCGGAGGGTCGCGAAAAACCATCCAATTCTCCAGCACGCCCGTCACTATCTCGATCTTTTCTCGCATTTGTCCGGACATGTCGCCACAAAAGGCGTGAACTTCTCCACCGAAAAGCGCTGATCAAGCAGAATGTTGCTGACGAGGTCATGCCGGGTGACAACCCAGCCTCTGAGCGAATGACTCCAGCAGACGGGGGCATTCGCGCGGAGCCTCCGGTAGGCCGCGTGCTGGTCGGCGATGAAATCGGGATGCTTCGGATCAACCGTCGGTGACATTAGATGATCTCACTTGAGCCGCGCGTACGTAAGCAATACCGGTCCCAACGCGCCGCTCCGCAACAAGCCGCGCCGCCTGCAAGTCTGGGTGGTTGACTTCCACGATTGGCGTGGTGTCCTTCGACCTACTCATGCAACGTGCCCGAAAGCCGTTCTACAGCTTCCGCATAATCCTTCATGAAATCGGCGACGACCGACCGTGCCGACTGCTCCGTATTCATCAGGCCGACCGCCTGGCCTACGAAGTATGCCGCAAGATTCTTTGCGCCGTCGTGACCGCTCTCTGCGAGCTTATCGACCTTGGCCATAGGCGGCCGACTGAGTAGTCCCTGAAGCGGCATCGCCAGGGGCTCCGGCGCATCTTTGGCGCCCCAGGCATCCGACCAGGCCGACTGCAACTGTCGCGTCGGCTTGCCCGTGCGGCTCCGGGAACGGACGGTGTTGCGCGACGTCGCCTTCAGCATCTTCTGCTTGACCGTGGGCGTCGTCTCGGCCTCGACGGTCGTCAGCCAAACCGACCCACACCAGACGCCCGCTGCGCCCATCGCCATGCAGGCGGCCATCTGCCGGCCTGTTGCTATGCCACCCGCGGCTAAAACATCGATGTTTTCGTAAGGCTCGATGGCCTGCAAGACCTCGGGGACGAGTACCATCGTCGAAACCTCGCCGCAATGGCCACCCGCCTCGGTGCCGGCAGCGACAAGTATATCGACCCCCGCCTCGGCGTGCTTGATGGCGTGCTCTTTGGCTCCGGTCAGTGCGCCAACGAGGATGCCCTTCGACCGTGCCCGTTCCATGATCGACTTCGGTGGCACACCGAGGGCATTGACGAAGAGCTTGATCGGATGTTGGAACGCCACGTCGAGAAGCTTTGCGGCTCCCGCCTCCCGCATGCTGTCGGCCGTGCGCTTGTCGTACTCGCCGCTCCAAAGATCCGACGTATCGATGCCGTGCCGCTCGAGGAGGCTGTTCACGAATTTTCGATGTCCGTCCGGAATCCGCGACTGCAGCTCAGCCTCTGCAAGGTCACCCTGCTTGTCCTCCATTTTGTTCGGAATCAGCAGGTCGATACCGTAGGGCCGGCCCTTGACACGCGAGTCGATCCAGTCCAGTTCGATTTTCAAGCTCTCTGGTGTGTCTCCGACAGCGCCGAGAACGCCGAAACCGCCTGCGTTCGTCACCTCTGCCACGACATCGCGGCAATGACTGAACGCAAATAACGGGAATTCGATACCCAACTTCTTGCACAACGCCGTTTTCATGGTTGCCGCCTCCTCTGTCTCTTGCGCCCACAGATCCAAGCTGTCCGCCCAGATTCGCGCGGGGGGCCGCGCAGGGCTTTCGGTGTCATGCTGGGCATCCTGTTAGACCTATATGCGATCGGAAGACGAGCCCAACGCTCCGCCCAGGCTGGCGTGCCGGTCATCCGAGCAGGAGTGGGAGCTTTCGAGGTCCCCTGACCGCACCTTCGGACCACGTGACAGCTTTGGAATCGGCGAGGTGAAACTCAGGAATCCTCTTCAAGAACTCCTCGACCGCAACGGTGAGTTCCATGCGCGCGAGGTTCGAACCGACGCAACGATGTATTCCGAGGCCGAAGGCCGCATGGCGGTTCGCCTTGCGGTCAATAATGACCTTATCGGCGTCCGGGAAAACCGCGGGATCTCGGTTGGCCGCCGGGAAGGAGAGCAGCACCATTTGCCCCTTCTCGTAAGGGCAGCCACCTACGACCGTGTCCTTGGCGACGAGCCTCGCCATGGTCACCGGAGAATAGGCCCGCAAGAATTCCTCAATGGCCGTCTGCATCAGCGCGGGCTCAGCAACTAGGCGGCGCCGATCAGCGGGCGTTTTGGCCAAATGCCATAGGCAAGCTCCGATCCCGCTCCATGTCGTATCGATACCGGCAATGAGCAGAAGGCGGAGGGTGCCGAGGATGTGGTTGTCCGTCAAAGGCGCACCATCAATCCGATCGGCGGCCAGATAACTGATGAGATCATCGGCCGGCGACCTGCGACGCTGCTCCACGTGATCCAGCAGGTAGGCGGTCATTTCCGACAGGGTACGCACCATCGTGGCATCGTCCAGGATGGCTTCCTCAACGAGCCCATGCACCCATCCACGGAACATTTCCCCATCGCTTGGCGGCAGGCCAAGCATCCCTGCAATCACACGCACCGGAATATGCTGGGCAAAATCCACCGCTGCGTCGCACGTCTCGTCGCCGATAAACCGATCGATGAGGTCATTGCAGATCATGCGCGTTGTCGGGATCAGCTTGTTGATGGCTTCGGGCGTGAACTGAGGCAGCAGGACCATACGTGCGGCGCGATGATGCGGCGGATCAGACGTGATCGGAGGCGCCGGCGATTTCACGGGGGGCGGCGTCTCGCGCACCTGAACCCGCCGTGAAGAGAAATGCTCGGTATCATACGCAATCTGACGGATATCTTCGTAACGCGTGGGAAAGTACACACCCTGGAACCGACTCGTATGAGCAACCGGACAGGATCGGCGCAGCTCGTCCCAGATTGGGAACGGGTCTTCAATCCATCGCGGGTCAAGGTGGTCGAAGTCTGTTGCCCAATCAGTGACGGGATGCCGATCTCTCATACTCGGACCTCCATTCCTAACGACGAGCCGCCACGTTTGGGCGGACGCCACTCTCATCCACAGAGTTCTTCCATCTCACGCCGATCGCGGCTGTACGGCTCAGGCAACCCCGACCATACCGCGCCGCACAAACCGTCGACTCCTCGCCAACGAATTTCTAACGATTGTTAGGGATATCATCTAGCTCGTCTTGCCGGACGTCAAGAAGTTACGGGTTCCCCCTTCTGCAGAAATGCACGGGATATGCCAATATCCATCATTATCCCCATCCGCCATGTGACGCTTGTTGTCTGCCAACGTCTTTTGGATCGAGCCGCCGGCCTGCGGCAAGAACGCGGCTATTTGGCGTGCCGCCTGGACCCCTGCATGCTGGGGGCCGGGCTACGAACGGTTAGCCATCGGGCTTCGCCTTCGCGAGCGAAACCATTGCGGTGCCACCGCCGGCGCCTGGTGGATTCTCCACAATTACGGTAACGTCGAGAGCCTCGCTGAGCTTGGGTGCGACGGCACGAGCGAGCACATCGGTCGGCCCGCCCGCCGGGAACGGTATCAGCCACGTGATCGGCTTTGACGGATAAGCTTGCGCCGACACAAGCGACTAACGCCCAGAGATTCCAAGCCGCGCAGCGCTTCGCCGAAGGGCGTGTCGGCTTACGGCAAGAGCCTTTGCCATGTCCCGCTCGTTGGGCAGGCGGTCGCCCATTCCCAGGACGCCCGAGCGGGCCTCGTCGCGGATCTGATCCGAGATCACCTCGAACGTGTGGTGGGTTTTGATTGGTCGGATCGACATCTGGCCTGCTCAATTGATTAACGCACCGTCGACCGGCCGCAAAGTGGCTTATCGTGCGCTGCGGTATGCGTTGTCCATGCCGGGCGCGGCAACCTCAGGTTAGATTCCAGTTCTCTCCTTTGATTTCTCTCCTTTGATATCG
>JAFEFK010000260.1 GCA_018240625.1 Pseudomonadota bacterium | reverse complement strand
GATCCAGGCATCCTACAACCCTCTGCTCAATCGCAGCGGGAAGCCGTTCAAGGTCGTAAAGTTCGCTACCGATATCACGACGCAAAAACTGCGCAATACCGACTATGAGGGACAGCTCAGGGCGATTCACAAATCGCAAGCCGTCATCGAATTCAATCTGGACGGGACCATCATCACCGCGAACGACAATTTCCTGAAGACGCTCGGCTACGCCCTCGACGAAATTCAGGGCAGACACCACCGCATGTTTGTCGAACCGCAGGAAAGGGAGTCCGCCGCCTACCGCTCCTTTTGGGAATCGCTCGGGCGCGGCGAATATCAGGCAGCCGAATACAAGCGTATTGGACAAGGCAACAGGGAAGTCTGGATTCAAGCGTCCTACAATCCGATCCAGGATGCCGACGGCAAGATCGTGAAAGTGGTCAAGTTCGCCACCGATATCACAGCGCAGGTTGAGGATCGGATGCGTCGTGGCGAACTGCAAAAATCGATCGACGCCGATCTCGGCCAGATTACAGAGTCAGTGGCGGCGACCTCGGCGCGCGTCACATCCGCGGCCAGCGCTTCGACGCAGGCGTCCTCCAACATGCAGGCCGTCGCGGCGGGCGCCGAAGAACTCGCCGCTTCGGTCGGCGAGATCAGCCGCCAGGCGGCGGATGCGCTCGCAATTTCGCAGCAGGCGGTCAAGCAGGCCAACGAGACCAGCGCGATCGTGTCCGGTCTCGCGACCGCGGCCCAGAAGATCGGCGACGTGGTAAAGCTCATCAACAGCATCGCGGAGCAGACCAACCTGCTGGCGCTCAACGCCACTATCGAAGCGGCACGGGCAGGTGAGGCCGGCCGGGGGTTCGCGGTGGTCGCGTCCGAGGTGAAGAGCCTCGCTTCGCAAACGGCCAAGGCGACCGATGAGATCAGCGGCCAGGTGGCCGAGGTGCAGAATACGACCAGCAGCGCGGTGGGCGTCATCGAGGCCATTACCCAGACGATTTCGCGGATCAATGAAATTTCGGCCGCCATCGCCGCTTCGGTCGAAGAACAGGCCTCGGTGACCCAAAGCATCTCCTCGAATATGCAGGTCGCAGCGCAGGGGGTTACGGATATTACGGCCAACATGAGCGAAATCGCCGGTGCCACCCAATCGGTCGATATCGCGACCCGCAAGGTGAAGGAAGCCTCCCGCGCACTCGCTTGATGTCGATGCGCGATACCGATGACCGGGCGACCGCCTGGTCATCATAGGACGCTCGCGACATTCGACGCCTCTTCTCCCCACCGTCATCACGTGGCATGGTCGGTATCGAAAAATGATGCCGCCATTGATGGCGGCTGACTGCCGGGAGAATGTTTCGTGTCCATTCCTAATGCCCATAGCGTCTTTAATTTCGATCTCGGCGAGACCGCCGATGCGATCCGCGACACCGTCGCCGCTTTTTCCACCGATGAGATTGCGCCGCGCGCCGCCGACATCGACAAGACCAACCAGTTTCCACGCGATTTGTGGCCCAAACTCGGGGCGCTCGGTTTGCACGGCATCACCGTCGAGGAGGAGTATGGCGGCGCCGGCCTCGGGTATCTCGAACACTGCATCGCGATGGAGGAGATTTCGCGCGGCTCGGCGTCCGTCGGATTATCGTATGGCGCGCATTCGAACCTGTGCGTCAATCAGTTGCGCCGTAATGGCAATGAAGCGCAGAAGCGAAAGTATCTGCCGAAACTGATTTCCGGCGAACACGTCGGCGCGCTGGCGATGTCGGAGCCGGGCGCAGGTTCAGACGTGGTGTCGATGAAAACACGCGCCGACAAGAAAGGCGACCGCTACGTCCTCAACGGCAACAAGATGTGGATCACCAACGGACCGGTGGCGGAGACGCTGGTGGTGTACGCCAAGACCGATGCCGCTGCCGGGCCGCGCGGCATTACCGCCTTCATCATCGAAAAGGGCATGAAGGGTTTTTCCACCGCGCAAAAGCTCGACAAGCTCGGTATGCGTGGCTCCGACACCTGCGAACTCGTGTTCGAGGATTGCGAGGTGCCCGAGGAGAATGTGCTCGGCAAGGCCGGCGGCGGCGTCAATATCCTGATGTCCGGTCTCGATTACGAGCGCGCCGTGCTGGCGGCGGGGCCGCTCGGCATCATGCAGGCCTGCATGGACGTGGTGATGCCGTATGTCCACGAGCGCAAGCAGTTCGGCCAGCCGATCGGCGGATTTCAACTCGTGCAGGGCAAGGTCGCGGACATGTATGTGACCATGAATGCGTGCCGCGCGTATGTCTATGCGGTGGCGAAAGCCTGCGACCGTGGCGAAACCACGCGCGAGGATGCGGCGGGCGCGATTCTTTACGCAGCGGAGAAAGCAACGCAGTGCGCGCTG
>JAFEFK010000025.1 GCA_018240625.1 Pseudomonadota bacterium | reverse complement strand
CAAGGCGCATCCCGGAATGACGAGCTTTGAGGCTGTCACGCTCCAAATACACATTCGCATCAATCCGCCTTCACATAATCCTTTGCAATGATGTCGCTGGCGTCAAAGCCCTTGTCGACAAAGCCTTGCGCCTGCAGCCATTCGATCTGGTTGGCGACGTTCTTGACGTCGAGCTTGCCGTCCGGATCGATATAGGCGCAGTTGCCGGCGACCTGTTCGACCGTGCCGTTGGTATATTTTGCGATGATCGCGAGCAGCGGCTTTGTCTGATCATCGACCGGCGCTCTGCCGTCCTTGAAGTGTGTGAGGATCACGTCGTGATATTCCTTGTCGGCGCGGGCAAGCGCTGTGAGCAGCTTCGTCACCAGCGGCTTGTTCGCGACGGTCTTTGTCGAGGCGAACACCGCGCCGAGCTGCCAAGGCGTCTCGTCGCCGACCCAGCCGAGCAGTTTCGCGCCGTTCGAATCCATCAGCTTGCGCGCGGTGGAGACCGGCAGCAGCGCCGCATCGACGGTCTCACCCTTCAGCGCGGCCGCGGCATTCGACAGCGACTGCATTGGCAGCACCTTCATGTCCGACAGCTTGAGATGGTATTTGTCGGCGAGTAGCCCGAGCGAATAATGAAAGCTCGATCCGACCTGGGTAACGGCAATACGCTTGCCGGCAAGATCTTTCGGCGTCTTGAGGCCGGCGTCCCAGGCATTGTTGCTGGCGAAGTAGCCGATCAGCGGATAGCCGGCCTTCTCGCGGCTCATGCCGCCGATCACCTTCAGCGTGCCCTTGCCGGCAAGGTTATAGAGACCCGCGGTGAAGGCGGTGATGCCGAAATCGATATCGCCCGATGTCGTCGCCACCGCGATCGGCTGTGCGGCATCGAAGAATTTCAGGTCGACGTCGAGCCCGGCGTCCTTGAAGTAACCCTTGTCGAGCGCGATGAACACCGGCGCCGACGACGAGAGCCTGAGCACGCCGATCCTGGCCTTGAGCAGGTCTTCGCTGTGACCTCGCGTCGGCAGCGCCAGAAGCGCGAGCGCGGCGCACGCGCCGCCAAATTTCTTGATGAAAGTCCGTCGCGCGCCGGATGCGCGATGATGCTGCGCCATGAT
>JAFEFK010000259.1 GCA_018240625.1 Pseudomonadota bacterium | reverse complement strand
TGGACGAACTTGCGTTCGACCGCTGGCGCCTGCAGTCTTGGACAGGATCGGGATCGTCGGCAAACCATCGCTGGCCGGTCGAGATCCCTGCCCGCACCCACCCGGCAGCATCGGCGATCCTTCCTTTCGAGCAATCCATGCGGATGTCAGGAAAGGAATGGTCTCCTAGCAAATCGGGGTTTCGGAATGCGAGCACAGACGTGCCAGCAAGAGCCAGCATGTCCGGAGCGCGGTGTTTAACGAGTCTTTGACGCGTTGCCAAGACCTAAATCATGCAACTTTCCGGCCAGCTTTAATTCCGGGCCGAAAGCGGACGTCGGGTTGCAAGTCCGGCTGACGCCCTTCTAACGCGCAACACGGACCGGAAATGGCAGCATTTCCCCGGCGAAAAACGCCTCGAGGTTGGCCATCACGCAGGCCTGCATGGCGGCGTGGGATTCCAGCGTGTGGCCGCCGACATGCGGCGTCAGCACCACGTTCGGAAATGCCGTCAGCGCGTCCGGCGCGTGCGGCTCCTTCTCGTAGACGTCGAGGCCGGCGCCCGCGATGGCCTTGTCGGCCAGTGCCGCAACCAGCGCGGCCTGGTCGATGACCGAGCCGCGCGAGATATTGACGACGAAGCCGTCGGGACCAAGTTTGCGCAGCATCTCCGCGCCGATGATGTGATGGGTGTCCGGTCCCGCGCGAACAGCGATCATCAGGACGTTGCACCATTCCGCCAGCGCCGCGAGATCAGGCTCATAGCGGTATGGCACGTCATGGCGGCTGCGGCTATGATAGGCGACCTCGGTTTCGAAGGCCGCCAGCCGCGCCGCGATCTTGCGGCCGATCGCGCCCATCCCGTAGACGCCGATCTTGCGGCCAACATTGCCGGCCTGCGCGCTCATCAGCGGCGAGGGTTTCGCGGCGGCCCAGTCGCCGCTGCGGACATAATGGTCGGCAGGCAGCAAACGCCGCGTCACCGCGAGCATCAACGTCACCGCGATGTCCGCGACGGACGCCGCGTTCGCCGCCGGACTGTTGCAGACGGCGATCTTGCGCTTCGCAGCTTCGGCAAGGTCGATCCCATCGTAGCCGGTGCCGTAGCATACGATCGCCTCTAGCGACGGCAATACGTCCATGTGCTTCGCGCCCATCAGCGTGCTGCCCGATGTGATGATGGCGCGCACGCGGGAAAGCTCCGTTGCGCTGAAAACCTCGGCCGGAGGTTTTCCGCCGGTCTGCATCAGATCGAACCGATCGGCGAAGCGCGCCATCATCGCTTTGGGGAAGCGCGAATAGACCAGGACCTTGTCAGACATCGGGGCCTCCTCCCAAATAATAAAGGCGGAACCGGGTGCCCCGATTCCGCCTTGGGTTCGTCACAACGGTTTCAGGCCTCAGCCGAGGACGGTTCCCGGCTCGACCTTGACGCCGGGGCCCATGGTCGAGGACACCGCAACGCGCTGGATATACGTGCCCTTGGAGCCCGCGGGCTTGGCCTTTGCGACCGCATCTGCCAGCGCCTTGACGTTCTCGACGAGCTTTTCTTCCGAGAACGACGCCTTGCCGATACCGGCCTGCACGATGCCGGCCTTTTCGACGCGGAATTCGACCGAGCCGCCCTTGGCGCCCTTCACGGCGCCGGCGACATCCATCGTCACGGTGCCGATCTTCGGGTTCGGCATCATGCCGCGCGGGCCGAGCACCTTACCGAGACGGCCGACCAGCGGCATCATGTCGGGCGTGGCGATACAGCGATCGAAATCGATATTGCCGCCCTGCACTTTTTCAACGAGGTCTTCCGCACCGACGACATCGGCGCCCGCCGCCTTGGCTTCTTCCGCCTTGGCGCCACGCGCAAACACGCCGACGCGCAGGGTGCGGCCGGTGCCGTTCGGCAGATTGACGACGCCGCGCACCATCTGGTCGGCGTGACGCGGATCGACGCCGAGATTCATCGCGATCTCGATGGTCTCGTCGAACTTCGACTTGGCGCGTTCCTTGACCAGCTTGATGGCTTCCGCGATCGGGTAAAGCTTCTCGCGGTCAATGCCTTCGCGGGCGTTCTTCGTGCGTTTTCCGATTGCCATGACCGTTACCCCGCGACCTGCAGACCCATCGAGCGGGCAGAGCCCTCGACCATCTTCATGGCCGACTCGACAGTGTCGCAATTGAGATCCTTCATCTTCTTCTCGGCGATCTCGCGCACCTGCGCTTTGGTCACCTTGCCGGCAGAATCACGACCCGGAGCTTTCGAACCGGACTGGATCTTGGCGGCCTGCTTGAGGAAGTAGGACATCGGCGGGGTCTTCATCTCGAAGGTGAAAGACCGATCCGCATAGATCGTGATCACCACCGGGATTGGCGTGTTCTTTTCTTCTTTCTGCGTCTGGGCGTTGAACGCCTTGCAGAATTCCATGATGTTGAGACCGCGCTGACCAAGCGCGGGACCGATCGGTGGCGACGGGTTTGCCGCACCGGCCGGCACCTGCAATTTCAGGTATCCGGTCACTTTCTTTGCCATCGTCTTCTCCTGTTAGTGGTACGGCTTCGGACGGCTGGCGACCGCCCTCACCTCCCACGGGTTCTGCCTGCTCCCTCGCCCCGTTCTTTACGGGGAGAGGGTCGGGGTGAGGGGCAGCTTTGATAAAGAGCCCCTCACCCGACCGCTTCGCGGTCGACCTCTCCCCGCAGGCGGGGAGAGGTGAAACTTAAACCTTCTCGACCTGACCGAATTCCAGTTCGACCGGCGTTGCACGGCCGAAGATCGACACCGCGACCTTCACGCGCGAGCGCGCCTCGTCGATTTCTTCCACCACGCCAGAGAACGAGGCGAACGGGCCATCGGCCACGCGGACGTTCTCGCCGATCTCGAACGAGACCGATGCCTTGGGCCGCTCCACGCCCTCCTGCACCTGGTGCAGGATGCGCATGGCTTCAGCCTCTGAAATCGGCATCGGCTTGTTTTCCGCGCCGAGGAAGCCGGTCACCTTCGGGGTATTCTTGATGAGATGGAACGCCTCGTCGGTGAGGTTCATCTTCACCAGGACGTAACCCGGGAAAAACTTACGCTCGGCATCGACCTTGCGACCACGCCGAACTTCCGTGACCTTTTCGGTCGGCACCAGCACCTGCTCGAAAAGTTCCTCGAGCCCGCGCTGCTTCGCCTGCTCGCGGATCGATTCCGAGACCTTCTTTCCGAAGTTCGACTAGGCGTGGACGATGTACCAGCGCATGCTCATTGTTCAGTTCCGTGCGCGTATCATTAATGTGAGAGCAAAAACGTGATGAAAATGCGGATGATCTGATCTGCGAAGAAGAAGAAGATCGACGCCAGCGCCACCATCACGAACACCATGATGGTGGTGATCATCGTCTCGCGGCGGGATGGCCAGGTGACCTTCGCAGTCTCCGTGCGCACTTCCTGCAGGAATTTGAACGGGCTGAAAGCCATCGTTGATAATCCGCGTCCGTCTTGTGTCGTCTCGGTTCTCAGAAATCCGGACAGCCCTCTCGCGCGCCCAACCCTCTGGTTGAGGGCAGAGCCGCCAAGCGGGCTCGATTGTCCGGGAAATTCAAGGCCGCGTCGGATATCCGTCAAAGCGGGCCGACAGCAGGTGGCGCTGTCTACTGCCGGCGGCGGCAAAGGTCAAGACAGCGCTGGATCGCAACCCAAGATTGAATTGATCCGACGGACTGGCAGGGTCTGAGGGATTCGAACTCTCGACCTACGGTTTTGGAGACCGTCGCTCTAACCAGCTGAGCTAAGCCCCTAGCGTCGTCCGTGACCGTCAGATGCCCTAATGCGCCCAGATTTTCAAGGGCAACCCTTCGGTATCTGCGGGCGGTCCGTTGCCGGTTCCGGCCGCCGGATCGCACCGGGTTGTGGTTAATCAGAAATTGACGCTCGTGACCTAATCGTGGCCGGACACATTTCCCCAGCCTGGACAGCGCGAAACCATGTTGAAATTCAAGTCAATCTCGATCCGGATCATGGTGTCGATTTCGCTTGTCGCAGCCGCATCATGCGCGGTGCTGGCAGCCTTTGGCTTGTGGCGGCAGCAGACGACGATCAACCTCGCGCTGGATCGCGAACTGCACGACGATTACGCCAACATGACAGCGGCCATGGAGAGCGATGCCCGCAGCGTGCTGGCGGTTGCCGAGACGCTTGCGCATATGCCCGAGGTCAAAGCCGTAGTGAAATCCGGCAACCGCGACGCGACGCTCGGTCTCCTCAACGACGCGTTGGCGCATATCAAACCGCTCGGGATCGAGTTGATCACCATACAAGTCCCGCCGGCCACGACGTTCGCGCGCGTCCATAACCAGAAAGTATTCGGGGACGACGTCTCGAAGCGGCGCAAGATGATCGTCGATGCGATGAAGACCCACAAAGCGTTC
>JAFEFK010000258.1 GCA_018240625.1 Pseudomonadota bacterium | reverse complement strand
TCGGTGCGACACGCGGAGAAATCGATGAGATCGTCAGCCGCTATCACGAAGTCGGCGTCCGCCACATTGTGGCGCTGCGCGGCGATCCGCCGGGCGGCATTGGCACGGCCTACAGCACCCATCCCGATGGCTATCGCAGTTCGGCGGAGCTGGTTGCCGGCATCAAGCGGCGGCATGGCGACATCGAGATCTCCGTCTCCGCCTATCCCGAGAAGCATCCGGAAAGCCGCGACCTTGATGCCGATATCGATGTCCTGAAAGCCAAGGTCGATGCCGGCGCCACCCGCGCCATCACTCAGGTGTTTTTCGATAACGACCTCAACCTTCGTTACCTCGATCGGGTGCGCGCACGCGGCATCGATATTCCGATCGTGCCCGGCATCATGCCGATGCATAACTTCAGGCAGGCGCGCAACTTCGTGACCAAGGCCGGCACCACCGTGCCGTCATGGCTTGCGGAAAAATTCGAAGGGCTCGACGACGATCCGGAAACGCGCAAACTGGTCGCCGCGACCGTGGCGGCAGGGCAGGTGCAGAAGCTCGCCAAGCGCGGCGTCGACACGTTCCACTTCTACACCATGAACCGCGCCGACCTCGTATTCGCCATTTCTCATCTGCTCGGTATCCGGCCGAACGCCGCGCAAAAGGCGGCGTGAAAACTGTTGTGCCTCCTACTCGTCATTCCGGGATGCGCCGTCGGTCGGCAATTGCCGACCTGAAGGCGCATACCCGGAATCCGGTACGCGAGGTCTTGATTACTGGATTCCGGGTTCGCCGCTTCGCGGCGCCCCGGAATGACGCTTGAATTGGATGAATCATGAGTATTCAACGATCCTCAATCGCAACCAAGATCCGCGACCTCGCGCGCGAGCGCATCCTCGTGCTCGACGGTGCCATGGGCACCATGATCCAGGCCCTCGAATACGACGAGGCTGCGTTTCGCGGCGCGCGCTTCAAGGATTTTCACCGCGATGTGCGCGGCAACAACGACCTGCTGATCCTCACGCAGGCAAAGGCGATCGAGGACATTCACGCCGAATATCTGCGCGCCGGCGCTGACATCGTCGCCACCAACACATTCTCATCGACCTCGATCGCGCAGGCCGACTACGAGATGTCGGACCTCGCCTACGAGCTCAACCGCGACGGCGCGAAGCTCGCGCGTGCCGCCGCCGAACGGGTCATGGCCGAGGACGGCAAGCCCCGCTTCGTCGCCGGCGCGCTCGGCCCTACCAACCGCACCGCCTCGATTTCCCCGGATGTCTCGAACCCCGGTTATCGCGCCGTCACCTTCGACGATCTGCGCAAGGCCTATGGCGAGCAGATCAACGGCCTGCTCGACGGCGGTGCCGATCTTTTGCTGGTCGAAACCATTTTCGACACCCTGAATGCCAAGGCCGCGCTCTACGCGATCTCCGAAATCTGCGAAGCGCGTGGCATCGACGTGCCCGTGATGATCTCCGGCACCATCACCGACAAATCCGGCCGCCTGCTGTCGGGACAACTGCCCGAAGCGTTCTGGCATTCGATCCGCCACGCCAAGCCGATCACGGTCGGCTTTAACTGCGCGCTCGGCGCCGAAGACCTGCGCGCGCATATCGCCGATATCGGCCGTGTCGCCGATACGCTGGTCTGCGCCTATCCGAATGCCGGCCTGCCCAACGAATTCGGGCAGTATGACGAGAGCCCGGAATATATGGCGCGGCTGATCGGCGAATTCGCCGCCAGCGGTCTCGTCAACATCGTCGGCGGCTGCTGCGGCACCACGCCGGATCACATCGCGGCGATTGCCGCCGCGGTCGCTCCGCACAAGCCGCGCATCGTCCCGGAGATCGAACCGCGATTGAAACTGTCCGGCCTCGAGCCGTTCACGCTCACGTCAGACATTCCTTTCGTCAATGTCGGCGAGCGGACCAACGTCACGGGCTCGGCGCGCTTCCGTAAACTCATCAAGGCCGGCGATTACACTGCGGCACTGCAGGTCGCCCGCGATCAGGTCGAAAACGGCGCGCAGATCATCGACGTCAACATGGACGAAGGCCTGCTGGACTCCGAGCAGGCGATGGTGACGTTTCTCAATCTCATCGCCTCCGAACCGGATATCGCCCGCGTTCCCATCATGGTGGATTCCTCCAAATTCGCGGTCATCGAAGCCGGCCTGAAGTGCATCCAGGGCAAGCCGGTGGTGAATTCGATCTCCATGAAGGAGGGCGAGGAGAAGTTCATTCACGAGGCGACCATCGCGCGGCGTCACGGCGCGGCGGTTGTCGTGATGGCGTTCGACGAGGTCGGGCAGGCCGATACGTTCGAACGCAAGACCGAAATCTGCAAGCGCGCCTACGACATCCTCGTCGGTCGTCTCGGGTTCCCACCGGAAGACATCATCTTCGATCCGAACATTTTTGCGATCGCGACGGGCCTCGAGGAGCACAACAACTACGGCGTCGATTTTATCGAGGCGACGCGCTGGATTCGCCAAAGTCTGCCGCACGCGCATATCTCGGGCGGCGTGTCGAACCTGTCGTTCTCGTTTCGCGGCAACGAGCCGGTGCGCGAAGCGATGCATTCGGTGTTTCTGTATCACGCCATCAAGGCCGGCATGGATATGGGCATCGTCAATGCAGGGCAGATGATCGTCTATGACGACATCGATCCCGAGTTGCGGCAAGTCTGCGAAGACGTCGTTCTCAATCGGGACCCCGGTGCGCCGGAGCGGCTCCTGGACCTGGCGGAGAAATTCCGCGGCCAGGACAAGGAGGTCAAGGAGAAGGATCTCTCCTGGCGCGAGTGGCCGGTAGAGAAGCGGCTCAGCCATGCGCTGGTCAACGGCATCACCGAGTACATCGAGGAAGATACCGAGGCTGCGCGCCTCACGGTGGAGCGTCCGCTGAACGTCATCGAAGGCCCGCTG
This sequence comes from Pseudomonadota bacterium, assembly GCA_018240625.1. GTDB lineage: Bacteria > Pseudomonadota > Alphaproteobacteria > Rhizobiales > Xanthobacteraceae > Nitrobacter. The sequence goes on along the minus strand of JAFEFK010000258.1, from coordinate 899 downwards.
ATGGCCGGGATGAACATCGTCGGCGATCTCTTTGGCGACGGAAAGATGTTCCTGCCGCAGGTGGTGAAATCCGCCCGCGTCATGAAGCAGGCGGTCGCCTATCTGATGCCGTTCATGGAGGAAGAGAAAGCGCACAACCTCAAAGCCGGGATCGTTGGCGATGGCCGCAAGAATGCCGGCAAGATCGTGCTCGCCACCGTCAAGGGTGACGTCCACGACATCGGGAAAAATATTGTCGGCATCGTGCTCCAATGCAACAATTTCGAGGTGATCGACCTCGGCGTGATGGTGCCGGCGGCGAAGATCATCGAGACAGCCAAGGCAGAAGGCGCAGACATCGTCGGCCTATCCGGCCTGATCACGCCGTCACTCGACGAGATGGCGTTCTTTGCAGGCGAACTCGAACGCCAGGGTTTGACGCTGCCGCTGATGATCGGCGGCGCTACCACCAGCCGCGTGCATACCGCCGTCAAGGTCGACCCGAAATACACCTCCGGGCCGGTGATCCATGTCAACGATGCCAGCCGCGCGGTCGGCGTGGCATCCGCACTGCTGTCGCCCGAGCGTCGCGACGCCTATGTCGCCGAGGTGCGCGCCGACTATGCGAAAATTTCCGCCGCGCATTTCAAGGCGCAGCAATCCAAGAAGCGCGTCAAGCTCGAAGACGCCCGCGCCAACCGCGTCAAGATCGACTGGTCGCAGACACGGCCTGCGAAGCCGGCCTTCCTTGGCACCAGAACATTCAGCGATTACTCATTGGCCGAACTTGCAGAGTACATCGACTGGACGCCGTTTTTTCAGACCTGGGAGTTAAGCGGACGCTTTCCCGCGATTCTTGACGATCCCAAGGTTGGCGAGGTCGCCCGCTCGCTCTATGACGACGCCCGCAAGATGCTGGA
>JAFEFK010000257.1 GCA_018240625.1 Pseudomonadota bacterium | reverse complement strand
GCCTTCGCCACCACACTATCCTTCATCGCTCATTTATGATTGGCCGGGCGTCGTCTGCGTCGATGTCAGATGGTCGCTTCCGCGAGCATCCCGAACACCGAGAAAACCAGCGGTTTTCGCTCGAGATTGTAGGTTTCGGTCTCGCGCGCGGCGTGGTTGATCTTTTCCCATACCTCCGCCAGCCGCGCAAGGCGCGGGAGGTTGGCGTTCGCGTCCATATCGTCCGCGCGCATTCGCTCACCGATCCAGCGATCCACGCTGTCGACGAAGGCGCCGAGGGCTGCACGGTCGCTGCCGCCAAGCGCATCGCCGAGCGCATGAAGTTCGCGCGGGTCGACCTGTGGGAGACTGTCCAGCAATGCCGCCGTGCGTTGATGAAGCTTCAGCGCGCCGCCCCCAAGCAGGGTCAGCGCCCGCGATACGCTCCCTTCCGCCGCATCGGCGGCTTCCCGCAACGACAAGTCACTCGGCGCGACCTGCGCCGCTTGCGCGGCCGCCTTGACCACATCGTCAGTCGTCAGCGGCCGCAACGCCAGCTTTCGGCAGCGGGACTGGATCGTCGGCAGCACCCGGGCCGGCGCGTGACTGACGAGAAGAAACAGCGATCGGCGTGGCGGCTCCTCCAGCACCTTGAGCAGCGCATTGGCGGCATTGGGATTGAGTTCATCGACGGTATCGACGATGCACACCCGCCAGCCGCCCGCGGCCGCCGTCGAGCCGAAGAAAGCGATCGTCTCCCGGGTCTGCTCGACGCTGATGACTGTGCGCATCACGCCCTTGTCGTTGGGGGTACGCTCAAGGGTCAGGAGCCCGCCATGGCTGTCGGCCGCGACATGGCGGGCAACCGGATCCATCGGGTCCAGTTCGAGCGTGCTGGCCGATTGCACTTTGGGAATCGCCGGTTCGCCATGCGCCAGGACAAACCGCGCCATGCGATAGGCCAGCGTCGCCTTTCCGATTCCTTGCGCACCACCAATCAGCCACGCGTGCGGGATACGGCCACCGCGATAGGCATCGAGCAGCGTGCGTTCCGCATCGTTGTGGCCGAAAAACGATGTGGTTTCGCGCGGATGCGGGATCGAAAACTCCGCCGTCGTGGAGCGGGTACTCATACGCGTGTGACTTCCCTTGTAGCGTCCGTGGTCAGCACGCGATCGCGCAGCGCGGTCCATACGTTCGTGGCAACAGTATTCGCGTCGGTATTTGCGTCGATCAGCACGCACCGCGCCGGATCGTCGGCCGCGATGTCACGATAGGCATCGCGCAGCTTCTGATGAAACGCCACGTTCTCGGATTCAAACCGGTCGGGGGCGGCATTGCCGCGGCGTGCGGCCGCGCGCTGCATTCCCACCTCAACGGGAATGTCGAGAATGATGGTCAGATCAGGCTTGAGATCGCCGATGGTGACACGCTCCATCGCGTTCAGGACACCGGGCGGAACGTCGCCCAGACGGCCCTGATAAACGCGGGTCGAATCCGCAAACCGGTCGCACAGCACCCAGATGCCCTGCTCCAGCGCGGGCTTGATCACCGCGTGCACATGGTCGTCGCGCGCCGCCGCAAACAGAAGGGTTTCCGCGTCCGCGCCCAAGAGTTTGCCCATTCCCGACAGCACGAGATGGCGAATGATTTCGGCGCCCGGCGATCCGCCGGGCTCGCGCGTGACGATCGCCCGCAATTTCGCAGCGTTGAGGCGATCGGCAAGGATCTTGATCTGCGTGGACTTGCCGGAGCCCTCGCCGCCTTCGAAGGTGATAAACCGTCCGCGCAGCGAGCTTTTGGGCACTCCCTCGGTCATCAGAGCTTCTCGGCGCCCGAGCGCACCATCCCGATGACAAGTTCGATCGCCCCATCCATGGCACGGCGGGCAGTCGAACCGACGCCGACAGCTTCAGCCGCGTGAAGCGGCGTTTCGACCGCGACTTCCTTGCCGCGCCACACCCTGACGACGCCGACCGGCTGTCCCGGCACAATCGGGGCGCGGACAGGCCCGCTATAGACGATGCGGGCGATCAGTTTGTCGCTGCCGTTCTTCTGAACCATCACCTGGACGGGTTCCGATGCGGCGAGCGCAACCGAACGGCTGGTGCCGCCAAAGACCTTGGCGTAGCCCACCGACTGCTGCGCGGCGAACAATGTCCGGACTTCAAAATTCCGGAACCCCCACTCCAGCATTTTTTTTGCAGCAGAGGCCCGTTCCTCGGAGTCCTCAAGACCGTTGACGACGGCGATCAGCCGCGTGCCGTTCTGCACGGCCGACCCGACCATGCCGTAGCCGCCTTCCTTGGTATATCCGGTCTTCAAGCCGTCCGCGCCATCGAGTGTATTGAGCAGCGGATTGCGGTTGAACTGGCGGATCTTGTTCCAGGTGAATTCGCGCTGGCCGAACAGCTTGTAGAAATCCGGGTACGTCAGGATGATATGGCGGGCGAGCATCGCCAGCTCGCGCACCGTCATCTTGTTGTCCGGATCCGGCAGGCCGTTGGAATTGGCGAAGGTCGACCGCGTCATCCCGAGTTCGCGCGCGCGGGCGGTCATCTTTTCCGCGAAAGCGCTTTCGCTGCCCGCAATGCCTTCCGCCAGCGCCATGCAGGAATCGTTGCCG
>JAFEFK010000256.1 GCA_018240625.1 Pseudomonadota bacterium | reverse complement strand
GAGAAGCTGCTGCAATGGGTAATCCGCGAGGAATTGCCAAAGGGTCGCCGCGTCGACGCAAACCCTTGGGACGCTGTGACGCAATACGGCGCGCTCGGCACGCGCATCGATGTCAGCAGCCATGGCGGCTTTAGCTTTGTGCCCGGCGAGCCTGACGATGATGCGCTCGCGGTAGCCGCTGCGATCAAACAGCTTGATAGGTCGGCAACGATCCTCGATCCGGATGACGCGATCGTGTTGTTTGGTGACATCGCGCCGATCGCCGGCGATGCGGTGCGTCTCGTGATGGAGGCAACATACGATCTGCGCGCGCTGGTGATTTCGTTCGCCGTGCGTGGCGCGCGGCCCGATTGGGAGTTCGACCACCCGCAACCGTTCCAGCGGTTCGCACCGTCATCAAGCGGCCGCGCCAGAGCATTGGTCTATGGCATCGACCGTGCCGGTGATCTGATCGAGGTGCGGCGTAATTCCGGCCGCGCCCTGAAACGCGATGGCGAATACCCGCCACACGTTTCGCCACGCTCGCCAATCGATTGGCTCAACCCGTCGCCGATCGAGATCGCGGAATCGCGCGCCGAGTATTTTCTCTGGCATGGTGCTCTCGTGACGCTGGCTGCCGACCTGGCCGGTAAGCTCACGTCGCATGATTGTCTGCCGCCCTCAGTGCCGGCGCTGCCCTGGCTGACGGCCCATCAGAACGTTTGCAAGAAACCCGCATCGTTAGCGGCTTAATTGCAATCCGATATAGGGTTCATTGACCGGAACGGCTTCGCTTGACATAGTTGCGGAGCCTGAAAAGGAATTCGACCCGCCCTGCCCCGGCGGGTTTTTGTTTGCCCGCCCATTTGCATTGCTCCGCGCAACCGCCGTTGCGCCGGGGCTTTTTTTGACCTCACGGCCGCAACCATCACACATCAGGAGTGCAAGACATGATCAAAGAGTATTCACCCGACGCCACAGCTTACGCGGTTCGCTGCTCGCCATCAGCGTTGCGGGACTGGCGCCGTCACGGATTCCTCAAATCGCTCAGCGAGCGCTTGGGTAAGGGCCACCTCTTTTCGCTTTCTGATGTCGCGCGCATCGCGGTCGCTGCGTTTCTCGCCCGGAACGGCGCGACACTACAGGATGCGTTCGCCATCGTCAGCGGGATTCGCGGCGGCGTGATCGATAGCACGATCGCCACCTTGCGCGATGGTCGATCGGCGAGCGACTACTTTCTGACCTTCACCGTCAACCCTGACACAAGCTGGCCGACCGCAATCACCGGCGCTCCGGTAGCGAAGATCGCGTTCGACGAGGAGCCGGTTGCGACGCTTCAGGTCAACGTCACCAAGTTTCTCGCCACTGTGCTTGCACGGCTGCAAACCGCGGAAGCCGGTGAAGATGCCGCATGAACCCCAAGTCACTGTCCCCTCCGACTTCGCGGAACGTTGTGCATCCGTGTCCGCGCGGCTTGAAGCCGGCGAGCCGATGACGATCGAGTACATCGCCAGCGAACTCGGGCTCGACTACGACGTGTTCGCGATCTGCTGCGCGGCCTACTGCGTCGCGAACCATCGCGTGCCGGTGCTGGTCGACTTCGCGCCGGCTGCGCCCCTTCACTGAGAGAATCCCTATGACCACGACGACAACGCGCCGGCCTGCGCCGGCCGCGAACGATGCCGCGCGCCGTCAGCGATTTGCTGCCGGATCGTATGATCCCGAGAGTCACACCGTGACGGCGGTGCTATCCACCGGCGCTCGCGTGCAGCGGCTCGGCATGATCGAGGAGCTGGCAATCTCGCCGGCGGCGATCGACCTCGGCCGCGTCAACCGCGGCCAAGTCCGGTTGCTGGACAGCCACAACCCTTCGTCCGTCAACGCGATCCTCGGCACGATCACCAAGGCCTGGATCGAGGGCGGCAACCTGATGGGCCGCATCCAGTTTGCCGAGACCGCGGCTGGGCGCAATGCCGAGGGCATGGTGGCCCGCGGCGAAGCCGGCGCGGTGTCGGTCGGTTATCGCGTCCACAAATGGACACCGGCCGGCAGCGACGGCGACATCAACACCGACATCTGGCGGGCCGATCGATGGGAGCCTTTCGAGGTGTCTCTGGTGTCGATCCCTGCCGATCCCGACGCGCTGATCCGATCGGCGCAAACACACTCCAACACGAAAGGAAACCGGATGGACCCGGACATTCTCGACGACGACATGACCACGACCCAAGCCGATCCGGCGCCTGCGACACGCACTGCCCCGCAGCCCGGCCAACGCCCGGCGATGTCCCGGCGCGACATCACGGCGGCCTATGAACTCGCCGAGCGGCATCAGGTGCCCGCGACCGAGGTGCGCAGCCACATCGATGCCGGCGGTACGCTGGCAGCCTGGCGCGTGACTGTGCTCGATCGGGTGGCCGCGCGATCGAGCGGCCAGAACATCAACGCCAGGACGCCTACGCCCGGCAGCGAAAACACGCTCGACAATCCCGAATTTCTGGGTCGCGCGGTCAGCGATGTCATCTATGCGAAGATGGCCGGCCGGAAGCCTGAGGGCGCCGCCGCCGAATTGTCCGGCCGATCGCTGATTGATCTCGGCGCGATGGTGCTGGAATCCAACGGTGAACGTGTTTCGTGGCGCAATCGCAACGCCATCGCCGACCGCATGATGACGCGCGCGGGCGGTGGCCATTCGACTTCGGACTTTCCGAGCCTGCTGACATCCGCAGGCAACCGTGTGCTCGCCGATGCCTATTCGGTGATGCAGTCCCCGCTCAAACAACTGGCGCGTGTTCGCTATATGCATGATTTTCGACCGGTGTCGACCGTGCGGTTGAGCGAGGCTCCGACGCTGCAAAAGGTCGCGGAGAACGGCGAGGTTACGCGCGGCTCGCGTGCCGAGGCTACCGAGGGTTTCAAAATCGACACCTACGGCCGGATGTTCGGCATTTCGCGGACGGCGCTGATCAACGATGATCTGCATGCTTTCGCGGACTCGACCGCCGATTTCGGCCGCGCTGCCGCTACCACCGAATCCAACCTGATCGCGGGGCTTCTGCTGGCGAACAGCGGCAATGGTATCAATCTTGATGACAGCCAGCCGGTCTACAGCACCGCTCGCGGCAACAAGGCTGCGTCTGGTGCGGCTATCGCGGTCGCGTCGCTGAGCGATGCGCGAACGGCGCTGCGAGCCATGAAGGACATCGACGGCAAGACGCCGATCAGCGTGACGCCGAAATACCTTGTTGTCGGCAGCGCACTTGAAACCGTCGCCGAGCAGGTACTGCATGACCTTGCGGCAACGCAGGTTGCGGATGTCAACCCGTTCTCCGGCAAGCTGAGCCTGATCGTCGATCCGCGATTGACCGGCAATTCCTGGCGCGTGTTCGCCGATCCGGCCCAGATCAAGAGCATTGTGTTGGGCTACCTTACCGGTCGCGACGGCCCGCAGATGGATATTCACGAAGGCTGGGAGGTGCTCGGCCTTGAATTCCGTTGCATCCTCGATTTCGGCTGTGACTTCCAGGATTGGCGCGGCACCTACCTGAATCCGGGCGCTTAACGAACTACTGCGAGCGAGTACCTTGAGGGTGTCGCGGCCCATCCAATAACGACAGTCGTCCTCCCTTCCTCGCTCGCGGATGCGAGTCATGGGGTCAAGGACGGCACGGCCGCACTTCATTTTTACTCCCCGGACCTTCCATGACACGCCAGACAGCATTGCCCGCGGCGTTGCCGCCGCGGCTGATCAGCCGCGACGCTGCCGCAGCCTATATTTGCGTGTCGCCGACGATTTTTGACGAAATGGTCGCCGACGGTCGGATGCCCGCGGCCCGCAAGTTGACCGTGCGCCGCATCGCGTGGGATGTCCGTGAACTGGATTCCGCAGTTGATCGGTTGCCGCGCTGGAGCAATGGTGCTCCGGCGGTCGAAGACTCATCTTGGGGCGATATCGATGCGGCGTAAGCGCATGCTTCCCTATGTCGAGATATGGCGCGATCGCCATGGCCGGCTGCGGGTTTATTTCCGTAAGGATCGCGGCCCGCGTATCGCGCTGCCGGAGACCATCGGAAGCCCGGAGTTTAGGGCGACGTATGCAGCAGCTT
>JAFEFK010000255.1 GCA_018240625.1 Pseudomonadota bacterium | reverse complement strand
GCAGGAAGCCCGGATAGACATCGCGCATCACGCCGGGATGCGGAAACGGCACCTTGGTGATGACGTTGTTACGGAACCAGTCGATGCCCTTTTCGGCAGCCAAATTGTTGACGGCGGTTGGATTCCTGCGCGTATCGATCGGTCCGCCCATCAGCGTCATCGACAGCGGGACATAGGGATCGTTCGCGGCTTCCATCACGGACACAGCGGCCACAACCGGGACGGATGGCTGGCAGACTGCGACAACATGGACGTTTCCGCCCAGCACATGCAGCATCTCAATGAGATAATCGACGTAATCCTCGAGATCGAAGCGCCCTTCCGACACCGGCACCATCCGCGCATCGGACCAGTCGGTGATGTAGACTTCATGCGTCGGTAAAAATGCCTCGACGGTTCCGCGCAGCAAGGTCGCGTAGTGGCCCGACATCGGAGCCACGATGAGTACGCGCGGTTGCGGTGAACGCAGCGGGCGCGCGTGCTTGCGATCGAAATAAAGCAGACGGCAGAATGGCTTTTCCCAGACCGAGCGGATTTCGACCGGCGTGTGCACGCCATTGACCTCAGTATCGTTGAGACCCCACTCCGGCTTTCCGTAGCGGCGGGTGGTGCGCTCGAACAGTTCGCAGCCGGCGGCGACCGACTTGCCGAACTCGGTGTGCGACCAGGGATTAAGTGGATTCTGGAGCAGTATCTTGGTCGCGTCCGTCACGGCGCGAGCCGGATTGAGCGAGGCGTACGCCATCTCATACATCCAGTACATCGGCGTCGTCATCGCCGGACTGACTTCCGCTGGCATCGCCGGTGGCCGTCCAAATTCACCAATAGGCATACTGCTCAACCCCTTTTGCGCCGCAGCATAGTGACTGCTGCAAAGCACAGCGTCAATCCGCCTCAAGCATACATGTAGTGGGTTAATGCTCCCTCCGAGCCGGGATGTGACAGAAATATCTCGCTATTCCGCAGTCTGGAGCAGGGAACCCTGTCGCGGGCCGGCGACATCGAGCTTCATATGTTGTCCTGTTTTAGACAAGGACGACACCGGAACGTTGCTGACCGGACGTCCGGTGCGCATAGCGATTGAAGCGAGGACGATCATCGCCCGCAGCCTCATCGGCCGCTCCAGCCGGTGCAGCTTGCGTCACTTGGCCTAGTTTGTGGTCAATTCCACGCACGGGTAGGTTCGCAGAATGACTGACGTTACCGCCTCCGATTTTCGCCATCCGCGCCGCTATGTTCGGCTGGATACCATCCTGCGGCTGCGCTGGCTCGCGGCGCTGGGACAGCTTGCCGCGATCTTCATCGTGGCGCAGGGGCTTGAATTCGATCTTCCCATCATTCCCTGCGTGGCGATTGTCGGACTTTCGGCGCTTCTCAACCTCGCCCTGCAAATGACCTTCAATCCCATGCAGCGGCTCGAACCGCTGCACGCCGCGGCTTTGCTGGCGCTGAATATCGCAGAGCTGGCCGCGTTGCTGTTCTTCACCGGCGGACTGCAAAACCCGTTTTCATTCCTGTTCCTTGCACCCGTGCTGATCGCCGCGACCGCGTTGCCGACGCGGTTGACGATGGCGCTGGGCGTCTTTGCAATCGCATGCGCCACGATTCTAGGTTTCACGCATCTGCCGCTGCCCTGGGATACCGACGACCCGCTGATCCTACCGCCGATTTATCTCGCTGGGGTCTGGCTCTCGATCGTGCTCGCGATTGGTGTGACCAGCCTTTACACATTCCAGGTGACCGAGCAGGCACGCAAATTATCCGACGCGCTGGCGGCAACCGAACTGGTGCTGACGCGCGAACAGCATCTGACCCAGATCGACGGCCTCGCTGCCGCCGCCGCACACGAGCTCGGGACACCGCTCTCGACCATCTTTCTGATTTCGCGGGAGCTGGAAAAAGCCTTGCAAGAGAACGGCGCGCAGGATCCGCAACGGCTCACCGGCGATCTCAAGATTCTGCGCGAGCAGGCCCAGCGATGCCGCGATATTCTTGCCAAGATCGCCCAACTGTCGTCCTCCGGCGCGCCGTTCGACCGCATGCCGTTGTCGACCCTGATCGAGGAGACGGTCGCGCCGCATCGCGACTTCGGCATCGAGATCAAGGTCCGGATCGCAGTGGCCGGCGCGAGCGAACCAGTCGGCATGCGTAACCCGGCGATTCTCTACGGCGTAGGCAACATTCTGGAGAATGCCGTTGATTTCGCGCGCGCAGCCGTCGAGGTGAATGCCTGGTGGAATACCGATAACGTCGAGATCGTGATTTCGGACGACGGGCCGGGTATTGCGCCCGACATCCTCAAACGGATCGGCGAACCCTACTTGTCACGCCGCCGTACGACCGACGATGCGCAAGGCGAGCGCGGTGGGCTCGGTCTCGGGATTTTCATCGCCCGCACCTTGCTGGAGCGAACCGGCGCGGCGGTATCCTTTGCCAATCGGACGTTTCCCGATCATGGCGCGGTGGTACGGATCGTGTGGCCGCGCGAGCGTTTCGAAAGCTCTCAAACTGCAGACGAAACAATAGCTTAGGTTTTCCCCGGCTGCGACTTTAAGCCCCAACCGACTTTAAGAGCCTTGGCAGTTGGCGGCACGGACCCATATGTTTGAGTGAACACAAGCGAGGGTTTCAACCGTGAATATAGCCGCCGAAGCATCAGTGCAGACCGACCGGTCCCTGTTGATCGTCGAGGACGACAAGCCGTTTCTGGAACGACTGTCGCGCGCGATGGAGACGCGCGGCTTTAGCGTGACATCTTGCGACAGCGTCTCGGACGGCCTCGCACATATCGGCAAGTCCGCGCCAGCGTTTGCAGTGGTCGATTTACGGCTCGGCGACGGCAACGGTCTCGATGTCGTCTCTGCGCTGAAGCGGCAGCGGCCCGATGCTCGCGCCATCGTGCTGACCGGCTACGGCAATATCGCGACCGCAGTGACCGCAGTGAAGATGGGCGCCGTCGATTATCTATCCAAACCGGCCGACGCCGACGATGTGGTCGCCGCATTGCTCGCCAGCAGCACCGAGAAGTCGGAACTCCCGCAGAATCCCATGTCAGCCGATCGCGTGCGCTGGGAGCACATCCAGCGCATCTACGAGATGTGCAATCGCAACGTGTCGGAAACTGCGCGGCGGCTCAATATGCATCGCCGCACGCTGCAGCGTATTCTCGCGAAACGCGCCCCGCGCTAAAGCATTCCAATTTTGATGAAAACGCTCGCCAAGCGGTGATGCGTACTCCCTCTCCCGCGGGGAGAGGGTTGGGGTGAGGGCGTACGGACTCTCGATATGCAATTGCCCCCTCACCCGACCGTCTCCGCTGCGCTTCGTCGGCCGACCTCTCCCCGGTGGGGAGAGGTGAAGAGCAGCAAGACTGCCTACGCAGAGGATATTGATTCCCGACAGCCGCTGACGCGGCTTCGGGGATGACGACGATGAATACCCGGACTAAAACTCTCCCTCGGCATGGCCCTGCGGATCGGCGAGGCGATTGAGCCGTTGCGCCGCCGCTATCGCGAAGCGCAGCATCATCACCTTGCGCGTCGGCGCCGGCAGCCGATGCTCCGGCGCCTCGCAATGCAGGTGAGCCCCATAGGCATCAGCGACAATCAAACCGGTCTCACCCGGAAAAATCTCGCACGGCAGATCGCGCGTGAACGCAAAGAACAGCCGGTCGCAATGCGTCCGGTAATCCTGCCATTTCTGATCCGCGCGCAAATCCTCAACCGATGATTTGATCTCGACGATCCAGATGTCGCCCCGCGCATTCAGCGCCACCAGATCCGCGCGCCGCCCCGACGGCAGAGGCAACTCGCTGACGCAGGAAAATCCCAGAGACCGCAGCCAGCGGGCGGTGCCCCGCGCGACCGCGAGCGCCGTCTCCGACTGGCGACGATCCGGCGGCGGCACGAGGGCGATGTGAACGGCGTGCGATTCCATTGCGACGAACCTTAGCCGATTCCAAGGCAACGGCACACAGCCTCCCCGATGCCAAATCGGCTGCGAATTTGTCCGGGCTACGCCTTGGTTTCGGCCTCACGAGACCGTGAAGCCCATGGAACCTGTCACGTCAACCGGAGGAGACCACAAAGTCAGTCATCACCTCGCGGCCCCTCGCGTCCGCCCCGCGGCTTTTCTGTCTGCCGTCACGCCAGCGCCAAGAGTCGCCTTCGTCCGGGACACCACAGACTCGATGAGCGCTCTCATTGAAGGCGCCAGGCGGAAGCTGGTCGATCGCCACGACCGTCGCCGATAGAAAGGCATCGTCATTCGGCCGCGCCGTCGAGGAAACGCTCAAGGCGCAAATCAAACACGGACGGCCCCAAAGCACGCTTGTAGGCGGAGTCGGATTGGATTCCGTCTGCAGACACTCAGCAACGTTAGCATTTTGCTAACCCTGTTTTTCCCAACGGTGCTCGGGATCGCGCCCATTTTCGGCAAAAGATCATCGGCTTCGCGGCGAGACCCATCAATCTGACGCAAACGGCTTTACCCACAATTCATGCAACTTCGCGCTTGCTGGAT
>JAFEFK010000254.1 GCA_018240625.1 Pseudomonadota bacterium | reverse complement strand
GGCTCGAACGCGTGCAGCGCATTATCACCAACTATCTGCAGGCGATGACGATGTCGCCGATGGAAACCTTTATTCTGATCGAAGACGGTGCAATGTCGCCGGACCAGACCATCGAGATTATCAGCAAGCGCAAGTGGTTGGAGACGGATCTGCGGCGTCAGATCGCGTTGGGCATTAAGGACGGTTCGATTGCGCCATGCGATCCGCGGTTTGCTGTCTTCGTCATCGTTGGCGCGCTGGCATGGACCTCAAAGTGGTTCGACCCGCGCGGCGCCTGGACCGGAGAAATCATTGCGATCGCAATGGGCGAAATGCTCGGGCGGATGCTGAGCGCCACACCGGCCGAACGTCTGGCCGCTGATATCGCCCGGTTGAGGCCATTCGAGCCCGCCGGATAACGTTCAAATCCCAGGAAATTAGTCGCCATCGGGCCATTGCCTGTCGCCAACCGAAAAATGCCTTGTATTAAACGATCGTATTGCTACCTTACCGATCGGTAGAATAATTGTGCCTGCGCGGTTTTCTTTAAAAACAGCGCAGAGCTACATGGAAGAACTACCAAGGGAGAACTACCAAGGGAGGGGATTCGATGCAGTTACGTTTTGGCGTGGCGGTGCTGCTGCTGAGCGGCACCTTGTCGATGCAGCCCGCGAATGCGGAGCCGCCGATCAAGATCGGCGTGCTCAACGACATGTCATCGGTCTATTCGACCGCCGGCGGGAAGGAAACCGTCGAAGCCGTCAAGATGGCGATCGAGGACGCCGGCCCTGTGCTTGGCCAGCCGGTACAGCTGGTTTCGGGCGACCATCAAAACAAGCCCGACGTCGGCTCCGCGATCGCTCGGCGCTGGTACGATACGGAGGGAGTCGACGCTATCGTCGACGTGCCCAATTCCGGCGTCGGATTTGCCGTTCAGGCGCTGGCCAAGGAGAAAAAGAAAATCTCGCTGTTTGTCGGCGCGCTGAGCTCCGACATCACCGGTCCGAAATGCGACAACTACACCACGCAGTGGAGCGTCGACACCTGGTCGCTCGCGCATGTGCTCGGCTCCGCCGTCATGAAAAAGGGTGGCGATCGGTGGTTCTTCATCGGCGCCGATTACGTGTTCGGCCGGGCGTTGGTGCGGGATACCTCGGCGGTGATCGAAGGCAACGGCGGCAAGGTACTGGGCGCGGTCTATGCTCCGCTCAATACGGCGGATTTCTCATCATTCCTGCTGCGAGCACAGGCAACCGACCCGAACGTCATTGGGCTGGCCAACTCTTCCGGCGATACTGTTAATTCGATCAAGCAGGCCGTCGAGTTCGGACTGACATCGAAGGGCGCGCGTTTTGCGGCCTACGTGCTTTTCCTGGAAGATGTCCAGGCCATCACGCTCAAAACCGCGCAAGGGCTTCTGCTGGTCAATCCGTTTTATTGGAACCAGAACGACGAGACCCGCGCGTGGTCGAAGCGCTTTGAAGCCAAGATTGGTCATCCGCCGGACTGGGATCCGGCAATGTCCTATAGCGCGGTCGCGCACTACCTCAAGGCAGTCAAGGCGGCCGGCACGCGCGATCCGGACAAGGTTGCGGCCAAGATGCGCGAGTTGCCCGTCAACGATTTTACCACGCACAACGGCAAGGTTCGCGTGGATGGACGGGTCATCCGCGATCTCTATCTGCTCCAGGTAAAAAAGCCGGAGGAGGCAAAGAGCAAATGGGATATCTACAACATCGTCGCAACAGTCCCGGGTGATCAGGCGTTCCGGCCGCTTAATGAGGGCAATTGTCCGCTTGTGACCAAAAAATAGCAGGCACGAGAGCGCGGCTAAGGTCAATTTGGACCCGGCCACCACGGCGGAGCGACCGCTCGGCTCCGCCGCTTTGCGCTGGAGCAACCCCGCTTCGTACCGGTTCAGGAAAATTGAAGCCGTATCAAAGCTCCATCGCTTGTTCCGCTCGCAACATTTCTTCAGCCCGTTGCGTCAGGCGATCAACGATGTGCTCGCACTGGTCAATCTCCGTGCGGCTAAAACCGTTCAGCAACTGCTTTGTGCGGCGCCGGGCTCCGTCCAACAGCTTGTCGTGCGCAGCCAGGCCCTTCGCGGTCAGCGCCACCAGCACTTCGCGGCTATCGTCCGGATTGGCGTGCCGCGAAACCAGCCCGCGCTGCGCCATTTGCGCGAGCGCGCGGCTGACCTGTCCCTTGTCGTTACCCACCAATGCTGCGAGCTGAGCCACGCTGATCGGTGGGTGGCGTCCGAGCGAGGCCACCAGACCGAACTCGACCGACGATAATCCGGCGATGCGGCGGTAGCGTAAAATCGCGCCGCGCTTCAAAAGATTGGCAAGCACCATCAACCGCGACGACAACATCGCAGTAACGGGGGCGAACTCCGATCCTTCAGTCACATCGGCGCGTTGCTTCGCGTTTTTGATTGCCGTCTCCGTCATCGCGCAAACGCCTTTCATCGCACAACACGCATTGAATGAGATCGTTGACATTGTCATCGATGCGATCTTCAATGTCCACAACGACATGAACAGCAATCCGCGATGTCTCAAATGTGCGGAACGGGGAGATCACGATGAGCGATGGGGCCGACCGCGAGATAGTCACTGCTTATTCCATGAAGCCGTCGAGCTACCGTGCGGAGTGGACCGAGGTCCGCAAGGGGACTCCGATGGGCGAACTGCTGCGCCGCTATTGGCATCCCGTTGGGCTTGCCTCAGATGCGGGAGATACGCCGCGCAAGGTGCGCGCGCTCGGGGAAGACCTCGTGCTGTTTCGCGATCGGCGAGGCGCCGCCGGGCTGTTGCACGCGCGCTGCTGCCACCGCGGAACAACGCTTTATTATGGCAAGGTCGAGGACGACGGTATCCGCTGTTGCTACCACGGCTGGAAGTTCGACACGCAAGGACATTGCCTGGAACAGCCATGCGAGCCAGCCGGGGGGCAGTTCAAGGACAAGGTCCGTCAGCCCTGGTATCCGGTCGAGGAACGCTATGGGCTGATCTTCGCCTATATGGGTCCGCCGGACAAAATGCCGGTGCTGCCGCGCTACGAGTGTCTCGAGACGATGGACGATGACGAGTTCATCGAGGCCGACGATAGCTCGCTCGGCGGCGGCGGCCCGCCGATCATCCCGTGCAACTGGTTGCAGCACTGGGAGAACGTCGTCGATCCCTTTCATGTACCGGTGCTGCATGGCTCGTTTAGCGGCCCGCAGTTCAGCGCAATCATGGAAACGATGCCCGAGGTGGCATTCGAGACCTCCCCGAGGGGAATCTCGGTGCGCTCGATCCGCCCTCAAGAGGGCGGCAAGGTTTTCTATCGCGTCACGGAGGCGGTCTTCCCGACACTGCGGGTAGTACCCAATCCGCGTGTCGCGCAGTTCGCCCGTGTCGAGTCGATCGGTTGGGTGCTGCCGATCGACGACACGACCTTTCGCATCTATGTCGCCGGACGCGTCAAGCAAAAGGGCGATATCGCGCGCATGCGATCAAAGCTTAACGGCAAGTTCTGGTGGGACATGACCGAGGACGAGCACCAACGCTTTCCCGGCGACTATGAGGCGCAGGTGGGCCAAGGACCCATTACGCTACATTCCGAAGAGCATTTCGGTCAGACCGATCGTGGCGTGCTCATGGTTCGCCGCCTGTTGCGCCAGCAGCTAGAGACGCTGGCGGCCGGACATGATCCGATGGGCGTGTCGTTCGACCGGGATGCACCGCCGATCTCGTTCGAGGCCGGAAACTACATTCGCGAGAGCTGACTCTGGGCCGAGAAAATGTTCGGAGCATCGATACAGGAGACAACCATGGCAAACCCGGCGCCGAGCGCTTCTGACAATCTGGATGCTCCCGCAAGAACGATGGCTGTAAAGCGCCGACTGTATTCGATGCTGGCCGGCGTCCTCCTTTGCACCGTCGTCTTTGCTGGTCTTGGCATCGGCCGCGCGGAAGAGATCAAGGCTCGTGGTGTCTCACCCACCGAAATCAAGCTGGGGCAGACTGCGCCGCTAAGTGGACCGCTATCCCTTTATGCCACCTTCAGCCGCGCGACCTCGGCTTATTTCGCAATGGTCAACGAGAGAGGGGGGATTCACGGCAGAAAGATCAAGCTGGTCACGCTCGACGATGGGTTTTCCCCTGCGAAGACGGTCGAACAGACCCGAAAGCTGGTCGAAAGCGAGGGCGTGTTCGCGATGTTTGCG
>JAFEFK010000253.1 GCA_018240625.1 Pseudomonadota bacterium | reverse complement strand
CAAAATACGTCCCATTCCGCGAGTTCGTTGAGATCGCCGATCACCGGCCGGCAATTGATCTCAGCAAAAGCGGCGCCGCTGTTCTGGAAGAACCCATCCAGCACGTAGATGTCGGTGGAGGGGGCGGCTGCGCGGGCCGCGCGCGCTTCGTCGAGCGTGGCAACGAAAAAGGTCTTGCATCCGGCCGCAGCCAGCGCCCGCGCCACCGGCCCAGCGCCGCAGCCGTAGGCATCGGCCTTGATGACGCCGGCACATTCGGCCGGTACGGCGGTCTTTTCGAGCTTGCGCCAGTTGGCAACAATCGCGTCGAGATCGACGGTGAGGACACCGGTGGCAGTCGCGGTTGCTGCCGCGAATTCAGCCGCGGCATTGGCCTCGGGCGACAGCAAACTGCCGCTCGATGTCGTCTTGGGATCAGGAACCAGGTTCATGCCGCATGGTACGCCCGGCTTTGCTGCGGTTCAACCGCGAGCCGCGCGCGCACGGAACGCAAAACGGGCTGTTAGATGCGGTCGGGCAGGTGGCCGTCTTGCGCCAGATCGCTGAAGCGCGTGAACTGGCCTTCGAATTGCAGCTCGACAGTGCCGGTCGGTCCGTGACGCTGTTTGCCGATGATTACTTCCGCCTTACCGTGTACCAGCGACATGTCGAGCTGCCATTTCTCGTATTCCGGTGTGCCGATCCGCGGCTCCTTGTTCTGAAGGTAGTACTCTTCACGGAACACGAACATCACGACGTCGGCGTCCTGCTCGATCGACCCGGATTCGCGAAGGTCGGCCAACTGCGGCCGCTTATCGTCACGGCTTTCCACCTGACGCGAGAGCTGTGAGAGCGCGATGATCGGAACGTTCAGTTCCTTGGCGAGCGCCTTCAGGCTGGTGGTGATTTCGGTGACTTCCTGCACGCGATTGTCGGAACGCTTGCCGCTACCTTGCAGAAGCTGGATGTAGTCGACCACGATGACGTCCAGCCCCTTCTGACGTTTCAGGCGTCGCGCGCGGGCCGTAAGCTGCGAGATCGAGAGGCCGCCGGTTTCGTCGACAAAAAGCGGCAAATGCTCAAGCTCGATAGTGTGATCGCGGATCTTTTCGAAGTCGCTCTCGGTAATACCGCCGCGCCGGATGCTGCTGGAGGCGATGCTGGTCTGCTCGGCGAGAATACGAGTCGCTAGCTGTTCGGCCGACATTTCGCAGGAGAAGAAGCCGACGATCCCGCCATTGACCGTTTTCATCGTCCCATCTGGCT
>JAFEFK010000252.1 GCA_018240625.1 Pseudomonadota bacterium | reverse complement strand
CGACGACGCCTGCGCGCAGCGATGCAGGATCATGCCAGACACGATCAGCGTTGCGATGAAACCGGTCGGCGCGGCGAAAACCGGGAAGAACATCAGCAGCGCCGCGGCCAAACCGAGCGCCGGCAATTCGTGGGAACGGAAGCCATGAGCCAGCCCGAGCCGCACCAGAATCGCAACCGGGATCGCCAGCACCATCAGGTCGTAGAGAAAGAGATACGGCGTCACCAGCAACGTCCCGGCCGCGAGCGCCGCGGCCTTGAGCGAATAGCGCGCGCGACTGCGCCACAACAGCACCAGCACGACTGCAACCGTCGCAGTCAGCACCCACTGGAAAATCCAGCCGAGTTGTTCGCTGCCGCCGAGAAAGCGCACCCAGCCAAAAATGCTTTGCAGCTTGCACCACGGCGCCCGGCCCTCGGTCAGGAAAGCCTGCGAGAACATCGGCAGCCAGTGAAAGAACGCCTGCCAGCTTTCGGTGCCGAACGCGAGCCACGACACCGCGGCGATCGCGACGGTGACAATGCCCGCCGTGATAAAAACCGTCCATTGCGACGCCGCGATCAGCACCAGCGGAAACAGCAGGCCGTATTGCGGCTTGTAGGTGAGGAGGCCGAGGCAGATGCCCGACAGCACCGGCCGCGTTGGCAACAGATAAAGCATGCCACCGATCAGCGAGGCGGTGAGGAATCCGTTTTGCCCGACCAGCGTGTTCGTCAGCACCACGGGAAATGCGAGGCCGAGCAGAAGCCCAAAATTTCTGCCTACCATGGCTCGCATCATGACGAGGTACGGAACGAGACTCGCGAGCGCCCAGCCAACGAACGCGACGGCGTAGGGAAAGTGCGCGAGCAGCGCCGCGACAAACAAAAACGGCGGCGGATAGTGCCAGGCAAAGTTGCCGGGATAACTCTGGCCGAGCACCGCGACCTGAACCTGCTTCTGGATGCCCCAATCCCAGGCCAGTGCCGGATGCCCCTCGATCGCGAGCTTTCCCGCCGACCAGACGTTGACGAAGTCGGTCGGGAGGCCGAGGCCCTTCGCGTCGAAAATCCACCAGTGCGCAACGAACGCACCCGGGAAGAACGCGACATTGATGACAGCCAGCGCGAAGCATGTGTTCAGCAGCAGCGCCGGTACGGCGCTGCGCTCGGAAATGGCCGGAACTGTGGGCGCGGACATGCGCGGTCCTTTCGCGCATGGTGCGCGTCCCGACATTGCCTCAGGCAGCCTTGAGGAAATCTTAACGGTTACGGCCGGTCGAGCCTTGCTCGGCACCCTCGCATGGACCGCAACGCCGTCGTTCCTCGAAGACGAGGAGCTGAGTTCCTCGCAATGACGAAGCGATTCAGTTCCAGATCGTCCCGGTCTAGTGTGGTGGTTCAGAAGTT
>JAFEFK010000251.1 GCA_018240625.1 Pseudomonadota bacterium | reverse complement strand
TCGATTCGCCCGGCTCCCACTGGTTCGTCGGCGACGGTATGCTGCACGCCTTTCACCTCGAAAACGGCCGCGCCAGTTATCGCAACCGCTGGGTCCGCACCCCGAAATGGCTGGCGGAGCACGATGCCGGCCGCGCGCTGTTCGGCGGCTTCGGCCGCAAACTGCCCGACGCCCCCGCCTCTGTCGGTGCGGATGGCGGCGTCGCCAATACCAACATCGTCTTTCATGGCGGCAAACTGCTGGCGCTGGAGGAAGGCCACCTGCCGACCGAGATCGAGCCCGGTACGCTAAAAACCCGCGGCTACCAGGACTACGGCCGCAGGATCGCAGGCCCCTTCACCGCGCATCCAAAAGTCGATCCCGTCACCGGCGAGATGATGTTCTTCGGCTATAACGCGCGCGGACCGTTCACGCCGGATATTTCGTTCGGCTCGGTCGATGCGTCCGGCGTCGTCACGCGGTTCGAGCGGTTCGCAGCGCCCTACGCCAGCATGGTCCACGACTTCATCGTGACAGCCCATCACGTGCTGTTTCCGATCCTCCCCCTCACCGGCAGCATGGACCGCGCCATGCACGCCCGCCCGCCCTATGCGTGGGAGCCGGACAAGGGCGCCTATGTCGGCCTCATGAAGCGCAGCGGCAGCAGCGCCGACATCGTCTGGTTCCGCGCCGAGAGCTGCTATGTCTTCCACGTCATGAATGCCTGGGAAGACGGCGACCGCATCGTCGCCGATGTCATGCAGTTCGAGGAAGCGCCGCTGTTCACCCATCCGGACGGCTCGCCGACCGATCCAAAGAAATCACGTGCCCGCTTGTGCCGCTGGACCTTCGATCTCGCGGGAAATACCGACCGCTTCACGCAAGTCTACCTCGACGATCTCACCGGCGAATTCCCGCGCATCGACGAGCGCCGCGCCGGACTCGCCAGCAACCACGGCTGGTATGCCTGCGCCAACCCCAACCGGCCGATGTTCGGTGCGCTATCCGGGATCGTGCACGTCGACGGCAAGGGCACCCGGCTCGCGCAGTATTTGCTGCCCGCGGGCGACACCATTTCCGAGCCGGTGTTCGTCGAGCGCGGTCCGGATGCGGCGGAAGGCGACGGCTGGCTCCTCGCCGTGGTCTGGCGGGCGCGCGACAACCGCAGCGATCTCGCCGTGTTCAACGCGACCGATGTCGAGGCTGGACCCGTGGCGCTGGTGCACCTCGGCCATCGCGTGCCCGACGGCTTTCACGGCAACTGGGTCGGCGCGGCCTGAACCGATTAACCCTCGCGACGAGTTCCTCTCCCGCCCGCAGGTGGGTCGGCTGGGGGAAGCCGGCCGAGTGGGGACTTCGTCGCATGGGATGACGTGACCGTCGCTGCGCATCCGCGCTTGGGTATGTGAGGCCGTTCACACCAACCGGTCGAGCCTTACGCACCTTGCCGCGTTGCGATCTTGGCCACCTCGCTAACCGCCGCGTCCCCGCGCCTTTTCAGCCCACATTGCCTCCGATGCCCAGCTTCCATGCGCTATTTTGACACTGTAAAGATTTTGCTTGACGCTACCATTTCCGCCAATTATGTATCTTGACAATGTAAAGATACTGTATGAGGCAGCCATGGCTTTCTTCCTGATCCTTGCTCCGTTCGGAACGTTCTCGCTGATGATGCTGGCGACATCCGTGGTCATGAGCCTGATCGCCGGCGCGGCCGTGGCGGCTGCGACGATCGCCTACGATCTGGCGGGCGGACGTTCGATCAAGACGCTGGCCGCGGGTTCGCTCATTCTGTTTGCGATGCTGGCCGGCTATTTTGCGCTGACCGATACTGTGTGGAGTT
>JAFEFK010000250.1 GCA_018240625.1 Pseudomonadota bacterium | reverse complement strand
GATATATCCGACTTCAGAATCTTTAATGCCAAACTTGGGTAAACCCGAGTTTGGGTGGAGAGGGAATCCGCTGTGCTTGATAATGCCTTCCGTTAAACGTAGACGGCCCTAGCCGACAGCCCGAGTGATCCGCGCAGTTTTGGCCGCGCGGCCGGTCGCTGTGGTGAGCGCCAAAGCCGCAACGGCGACGACGCGGTCGGTGATCGCGTCGACGTCGTTGAGGTCGCATTTGCCGTCCGACAGTTTGGTGAGACGCTCGGTATCGCGGATGGTCTGATGCGCCATGGCGAGCGCGAAATGCAGGCCCCAGTAGAGGTCGACCTCGTCGCGATCGGGCAGCGCGCGTTTCATGGCGGCGGCGAATTTCCGCAAGTGATCGACTTCGCGGTTCTTGATCTTGCGGATCGGCGGCACGGATTCGATCGATGCCCGGATCATGAAGCGCGCCGCGTCCGAGCGCTGTTTGTCGGGGCCGAGACAGCCGCGCAACGTCGGGCCGACCAGCGCGCGCAGCACGACGCCGATATCCGCGCGTCCGCCGCCGGCTTCCTCGGCGGCTTTCAGTTCGTTGAGACGTTCGCGATTGGTCGCGAGGCTGCGGGTGACGAACAATTCCGCGATCAGTTCATCCTTCGAGCCGAAATGATAGTTGACCGCCGCAAGATTGACGCCGGCGGCTGCGACGATGTCGCGCAGCGTGACGTCCGCGAAGCCGCGGTCGGCATACAGCCGCTCGGCGGCGGTGAGGATGGCGCTGCGTGTGTGATCCGTGGCCATGACATAGCCCCATGCGCAAGGGGAGTTGCATTTCAAACAGACGTATGAAACTATGGTTTGAAGGCTGGAATGTCAATGCGCGTCGCGCGCATCGCATGTCCGGCGGCCGCGCTGGCCGACCTTGCACCCGGCAATGAGAATTGCCTTGCGAGGAGTGGTCGGCGGGGAGAGAGTGGCCCGCAAAATTAAAGCACGAGGAGCGTCCCAATGGATTTCACGATGTCCGACCGCCAGCGCGAATGGCTCGAGCGTGTCACCGATTTCATGAACAAGCACGTGCGGCCGGCGGTGCCGATCTACAAGCAGCAGGACGAAGAGGGCGAGCGCTGGAAGGTGATTCCGATCGTCGAGGAGTTGAAGAAGAAGGCCAGGGCCGAAGGCCTCTGGAATATGTTCATGCCGCCGTCGTCGCACGAGGACGATGAATTCCGCGGCGCGGGATTGACCAATCTGGAATACGCGCCGCTCGCCGAGCAGATGGGCCATATCGGCTGGGCGTCCGAAGTCTTCAACTGCTCCGCGCCGGATACCGGCAATATGGAAGTGTTCATGCGCTACGCTTCCAAGGATCTGAAACGCAAGTATCTACGTCCTCTGATGGACGGCGAAATCCGCTCCGCCTTCCTGATGACCGAGCCCGCGGTCGCATCGTCCGATGCCACCAATATCGAAACCTCGATCAAGCGCGAAGGCGACGAATACGTCATCAACGGCCGCAAGTGGTGGTCGTCCGGCATGGGCGATCCCCGCTGCAAGGTGATGATCGTGATGGGCAAGACCGATCCGAGCGCGCCGAAACATCAGGCGCAGTCGCAGATCGTGGTGCCGGCCGACGCCAAGGGTGTGAAGATCGAGAAGATGCTGCCGGTGTTCGGCTTCGACGATGCGCCGCACGGCCACGCTCAGGTGCTGCTGGAGAACGTCCGCGTTCCCGCGAGCAACATCCTGCTTGGCGAGGGCAGGGGTTTTGAGATCGCGCAGGGCCGCCTCGGCCCGGGCCGTATCCATCATTGCATGCGCACCATCGGCAAGGCCGAGGAAGCGCTCGAGAAGATGGTGAAGCGGCTGTCGTCGCGCACCGCGTTCGGCCGGAAGATCATCGAGTACTCGATCTGGGAGCAGCGCATCGCCGAAGCCCGCACCGACATCGAGATGAATCGCCTGCTGTGCCTCAAGGCCGCCGACATGATGGACAAGGTCGGCAACAAGACCGCGCAGCTCGAGATCGCGATGATCAAGGTGTCCGGCCCGAACATGGCGCTCAAGATCATCGATCACGCCATTCAAGCGTACGGCGCGGCCGGCGTTTCCGACGACGCAGGCTTGGCACGGGACTATGCGTCCATGCGCACCATGCGGCTGGCGGATGGTCCGGACGAGGTGCACAATCGCGCCATTGCCAGACTTGAACTTCGGAAGTATGCCAATCAGGCGGCTTCGAAGTAGCGGGTCAGCCATCGTGGCGCTCCCGCTTGACGAAATCCCGTCGGGCGAAATCAAGTC
>JAFEFK010000024.1 GCA_018240625.1 Pseudomonadota bacterium | reverse complement strand
TGCTCAACCAGGGTGACGGTGAGCGGCGCGGACGGCGTATATTGTTGAACATTCTTGTCGAGCGCACGGGTGTAAGCCCAGCCCTTGTCTTCGCCCAGTCGGAACATCTGGTCAGTCAGCAACACATATCCGATTGCAGAGGTCTGCGGATTGGACAGCACGAGCTGATTCGCGAACGCGGGATTGAGCAGGTCGTCCCAACTCTTCGGCGCCGTGACGCCTTTTTCCCGTATCAGCTTCGCGAGACCCTCGCGATTCCAGAAGATGCAGGTCGTCAGTGCGTACCAGCCGTGCCAATAGCCATCCCTGTCGGAATAGCCCTTTGCGACCACATCCGGAGTTTCCAATGGAGACTTGTACGGCAGCAGCAGGCCTTCCTTGGCGAGAGCCTGGTGGAAGTCAATCGGGGCGTCCGCGAAGATGTCCGCGCGAGGATGATCCTTCTCGCTTCTGATCCTCGCAGCCAACGTACCGGCAGCCGGCACATTGAGCATTTCAACTTCGATACCGGTACGGCGCGTGAATTCCTGGCTGATCCCACGATTGATTTCCTGCTCGGGAATCACCGTGTAGACGATGATCCTCTCGGCTGCCGAGGCGGCGGTTGCGCCTCCGAAACAGAGAAGAACAACGATCTGACGTACAAGAATTCGACCTAACCGATTCATAATGCGCGCCAGCTCTACTGTTCTTTTGGTCGTTGAAATCAACTATTGACCCGACACGCGGCTCCACTCTTTCCGGACGTGGTCCATATTCGCCGTTGCCCACGGCAGATCGTAGTGAACTGTCGTCAGATCGGCGAGCATAGGTGCGCCTTCAGGCGGAGCGACCTTCGGGCTCAAAGGGCTGCGGAAGCCGAACTTGGCGTTGATGCTCTGCGGATAATCGCTGAGCAGGAAGTCAATGTACTTTTTGGCGCCTTCAGGATTGGGACCACCCTTGATGATGGATGCGGCCCAGACGCTCACGACGTTGTCCTGCGGAACGACGAAATCGATCGGCTGCTTCCGACCGATTTTAGAGGTAAGAATATCGGACAGCCAGAACGCGCCGGCAGCCCCTTCGCCTTGCTCAACCAGCGTCACGGTGAGCGGCGCAGATGGGGTATATTGCTTTACGTTCGCGTTGAGCTTCCGTTCGTAGTCCCACGCCTTCGCCTCGCCCAGTCGGAAAATTTGGGTGGTAAGCAACACGTAGCCGATCGCCGAGGTCTGTGGATTGGCCAGAATCAATTTGTCCTTGTAGGCCGGGTTCAGCAGGTCATCCCATTTCGCCGGTTTCGCAACGCCGCTGGCGCCGATCTCTTTGTCGAAACGGTCGCGATTCCAGAAGATCGCGGTTGTCTGGCCGAACCAGCCGTGCCAGAACCCGTTGGGATCGGAATAGCCCTTCTTGATCACGTCCTCGGTTTCGAGCGGCGATTTGTATGCGAGCAGCAGACCTTCCTTTGCCAGCGATTCCTGAAAGTCGACGGTTGCGGCGGCAAAGACATCCGCCCGCGGCTTTGCCTTCTCGCTGCGGATACGCGATGCAACCGTACCAACGGCCGGGATGCTCAGCATCTCCACTTCGATGCCCGTGCGCTTGGTGAACTCTTCGTTGATC
>JAFEFK010000249.1 GCA_018240625.1 Pseudomonadota bacterium | reverse complement strand
TTTTTTCGGCAAACTCTTCAAGCGAACTTCTGAACCTAAACCACACTAGAATCGTAATTTTCTAGTGTCCTTTCGAATCCGAAGTTCGCTATGAAGACGCTGCACGATGAGGCGAACTTCGGATTCGGGACACTAGAGTATTGGCCGAAGGTCCGTAATTAAGGCCACATGGAGCAACTCAATGACCGTCCCCCCTCAGGATATCGCCAACCTTCAGTCGAAAATGAGCGCGGCGGTCCGGCAACACTGGAAGGCCTTCCTGTTCGAAGGCATCCTGCTGGTGATCCTCGGACTGGCCGCGATGATCGTGCCGCCGCTTGCAAGCCTTGCGGTCACGATCTTTCTCGGCTGGATGTTTCTCATCAGCGGCGTCGCCGGCCTCGCAGTCACCTTCTGGGCGCGGCAGATGCCGGGCTTCTGGTGGTCGCTGATATCAGCCGCGCTTGCGATCGGCGCCGGGGTCGTCCTGTTGATGCGGCCCGTTCAGGGAACGCTGACGCTGACCATCGTTGTCGGCGCCTACTTCCTGGCGGAGGGCGTCGCGACCATCATGTATTCGCTGGAGCACCGCCGCGAATTGTCCGAGCGATGGGGCTGGATGCTGACCGCGGGATTGATGGACATCGTCGTCGCAGGCTTCATCATCGCAGGGTTACCGGGATCGGCGCTCTGGGCGATCGGGCTTCTGGTTGGCATCAACCTGATGTTCGGCGGCGCCACGCTGATCGGAATGGCGCTTGCGGCACGAAAGCCGGGTTAACTCGCCTTTAGCAGCCGCGGCAGATGCTCTTGATCTTGCGGTCGAGGGCAGCCTCTTCAGGGTCGATATTTCCCGGGTTTCCGGCCTTGGAGTTTTCCGAGGGAATATCGCTGGCGCGCGGCTGGCGATGACCGATCGGCGCACTGTTGGTGGTGCGCGGCGACGGCGCCGCCATTGAACCGGATCCCGCATTCGTTCCGGACTGCGCCAACGCGGCCGACGCGCCGATCAACGCCAGAAACGCAACGGCTGTAATGATCTTGCCCATCTCGCTCCTCCACTTCCGATTCATTTTATTCAGAACGTCGATTTATCCAGAACGTCGATGAATTCCCAAACGCTCCGCCATCGGCTGACGGGTAGTCTACGACTCCGGCGGATAAAGATGAACGCCGCCGCAGTAGTCGACGATACGATAGCGCGATTCCCGGCGATGTTCACTTTCCTGAGAAGAGTTAGGCGGCGACAGATAATCCGGTCCCACGGGGGCCTTGCCATGACCGCCGGGAATATCGAGGACATAGTCCGGTTGGCACAACCCGGACACGCGTCCGCGCAACGCCCGCATCAAGGCCTGCCCCTGCTCCAGCGTGGTTCGCAGATGCGCCGTGCCCGGCGCCAGATCGCCGTGATGAAGATAATACGGCTTGATGCGGCATTCGACGAACGCGCGCATCAGCGCTTCCAGCGTCGCAGCGTCATCGTTGACGCCGCGCAACAGCACGGACTGGCTGACCATCGGAATCCCGGCGTCGATAATCCCTGCACAGGCAGCCCGGGCATTGGCGGTGAACTCGCGCGGATGGTTGGCGTGCAGCGCCAGCCACGTCGTCGCTCCCTGAACTTGCAGGGCCGCGACCATCTCCTCGCTGACGCGCGTGGGGTCGGCGACCGGCACGCGGGTATGGAGGCGAATGATCTTGACGTGATCGATCGCGGCGAGATCCGCCATGATCTCAGCCAACCGGCGCGGCGACAACATCAAGGGGTCACCGCCGGTCAGGATCACTTCCCAGATTTCCGGATGCGACCTGATGTAGGTGAGCGCGCTCGCATAGGCGGGCTTCGACAACGCGGTTTCCTTGCCCGGTCCAACCATTTCTCGGCGGAAACAAAATCGGCAATAGACTGCGCAGACGTGAATCAGCTTGAGCAGCACGCGATCGGGATAACGATGGACGATCCCGTCGACCGGTGAATGGGCGTGGTCGCCAATCGGGTCGGCGCGCTCGCCGGGCTGCGACACCAGTTCGTTCGCGCTTGGGATATATTGCCGCGCAATCGGATCGTTTGGATCGTCGGGATCGATCAGTGCGGCGACGTCCGGCGTGACCGCGACCGCATAACGCGCGGCAACTTTTGTCAGTTCGGACAATGCCGCCGCCGGCGCCAGGCCATGCGCGATCAGTTCCTCCGGTTGCCGCAATGTCGCAACGACTTTCCTGTTCATCCTGCCGTTCATTTATCCTCCGCAGGAGGTGTCCACACCACCTGATCGATCCTTTGCGCGCCGCTCGCCAGCATCACCAGCCGGTCGAATCCCAACGCGACCCCGCTCGCCTCCGGCATTTCGGCCACGGCGGCGAGAAAGTCTTCGTCCAGCGGATAGCGCTCGCCATAGCGGCGTTGCTTGTCGTCCATCGCCCGCGCAAAGCGGATGCGCTGTTCGTCGGCATCGGTCAATTCACCAAAGCCGTTCGCAAGCTCGACCCCGCAAGCATAGACCTCGAAACGCTCGGCAACGCGATCATCGGCCGGATTGATCCGCGCCAGCGCGGCTTCCGGGGCGGGATATTCGAACAGCACCGTCAGCCGCCCCTGCCCCAAATTGGGCTCGACATGCTCGACCAGCACCTTGCTGAAAATATCCGACCAGGTGTCGTCGTCCGAAATCCGCACGCGCCCTCGTGCCGCCGCCGCTAATTTTGCTCGATCGCCCTCGCCATCAACGATGGTTGTCAGCAGATCGATCCCGGCGAAACGATCGAACGCAGCCGCCACCGTCAACAGTTCAGGCTCGGCAAACGGATCGGCGTGCCTGCCGCGAAACGAGAACGACCCGATCCCGGTCGCCTGCGCGGCATGGGCGATCACAACAACGCAGTCCGCCATGATGGAGTCGTAGGATGCGCCCGCGCGGTACCATTCCAGCATGGTGAATTCCGGCAGATGCAGATCGCCGCGCTCCCGGTCCCGAAACGCCCGCGCGAACTCGACGACTTTTTGCTCGCCCGCCGCCAGCAGTTTCTTGCAGGCGAATTCCGGCGAGGTGCGCAGATAGCGCGTTGCCGGTTCGCCCGCAGGCATCGTCAGCGAAGTGCGCGGGGCATGAAGATGGGTCTCATTGCCCGGCGACACCTGAAGAATGCCGGTTTCGACCTCCACAAAGCCCTGTTCGTCGAACCATCCCCGCAGGGCTTTGGTCACGGCATTCCGGGCTTGCAGGAATGGCCGCCGATCCGCGTGGCGCGCCCTGTCCCACCAGGGTGAAATCCGATCCATCCCACCCCGCAGCAATTGGCCGAAATCGACTGTAAAACGCTGGTATCGAGGCTCGAAATAGGTATGTTGCAGCCCGA
>JAFEFK010000248.1 GCA_018240625.1 Pseudomonadota bacterium | reverse complement strand
TTCCCTTGAACGGCAATTGTTGCATCTCGAAGCCGCAGCGCTTACAAGCCAATCTTTCAGCGAGATCAAAACGATGGCCCACAACTACGCGATCAACGATGACGTCCACCATCAGCTTCAGGGCCCCCAGGGCCGTGCCGATGTGAAGGAGCGCAGTATCTATACCGTTGTCTCCCGCCTGCCGATCGAGGCCGATGGGCGGCCGCGCTACCGCATCAAGAGCAAGACCGAAAATATCGAGCGGGTGGTTACCGAGGAGCAGATCAGCCGCCTGGGTTGATTGCCGATGCCGCTGGTCGGCAGGACGGTGGCGCCATTCCGACATAGCGTTCGGTCCGGAGCAGAACCCAGGTTCATATCCCCGGCCTGACCCTGCGTGCGATTTGTCCCGAATCCACCTCGAAGATTTCGCCACCTGCGCCGATGTCTGTGAACGCGGCGGGGTCGGCACCCGTCATCCAGACCTGCGCGCCGAGTTTGCCGAGTTCGGCGAACAGCGCGGTGCGGCGTCCGGGATCGAGATGCGCCACCACCTCGTCGAGCAGCAGCAACGGCGTAATTCCGGTCATCTCGGATACGAGACCCGCATGCGCGAGCACGAGCCCGATCAGCAGCGCCTTCTGCTCGCCGGTGGACGCGTCGCGCGCCGGCATGGTTTTCGGCGCA
The DNA here is from genome assembly GCA_018240625.1 of Pseudomonadota bacterium. Classification (GTDB taxonomy): domain Bacteria; phylum Pseudomonadota; class Alphaproteobacteria; order Rhizobiales; family Xanthobacteraceae; genus Nitrobacter. Next base: position 4,186 of record JAFEFK010000248.1, on the reverse strand, counting down.
TAGATCACCTCAAGGTCGGTGAGATGCGGGCCATCGAGGGTGCGCCCGGCGGCGGCATCGCGAGCACGGTTCACGCGCAAGATCTCGCGATAACGATCTTCCACGACTGTTGCCGGCTCAGCGAGCAGCGCGTTCTCCATCCAGCCATCGAGCATGATTTTCGCTGAAGGAAATGCGGAGGCCGCGCCGCGCGCGTCCAGCGCCGCGGCCAGCCGGGTCACGGTTTGCGCGCGCATCGCCGCGACCGCGACGGCGAGCTCGGCGGTTTCGTGTTCGACGGCGTCGCACCAGTGGTCATCGTAATTGCGCACCTCGAGCAGACGGTTGCGCGACCGCAGGCTGCGTTCCAGCGCTGACACCCGTCCGGAATGATCGCTGTCGATCGCCAGCACCAGGCGATCGAAAAAACGGCGCCGCTCCGAGGCCGCGCCCATGAACAATCCGTCCATCGCTGGCGTCAGCCACACCATTCTCAGATGATCGCCGAACGCGGTCGCGGAACCAACGGGCTCGCGGTCGATCCGGCAGCGCCGGCCGCTTGGTGCGGCCTCGCTGTTCGGTGCATCTATGCCAGTGCCGAGCGTCGCGAGGCCGAGCGCGCCTTCCACCTCGGCCGATACCGCCCAGGAGCCATCGCCCTGAATATCGGCGACATCCTCGCGCGTGGCGCGGCGCAATCCACGCCCCGGCGACAGCAGCGATATGGCTTCGAGGCAATTGGTCTTACCCGCGCCGTTCGGCCCAACCAGCACAACGATGTCGCCGCGTGCCTCGAGCGCCGCCGTTCCGTAGTTGCGGAAATGCGTGAGGTTCAAACGGCGAATGCGGGAGGGTGTCATGGGCAGCCGCCGTCATAGCACGCGCCAGCGCCCGATCCAGCTCGAACGTCAGCGTCACGCGGTGGCCGCGCTTCGGGGAAGCTCGTAAACGGGCTGTCGAAACGCTGCCTTGGATTTGCCGCAAGCAAATCGCAGGTGGATTTTACACCCGCATCGGCATCAGGACGTAGAGCGCGCCTTTGGAATCCTTGTCCTGCACCAGCGTCGGCGAACCGGGATCAGCCAGCTTAAGCACGGCTACTTCGCCTTCGATCTGGGCTGCGATATCGAGCAGGTAACGGGAATTGAATCCGATATCGAGCGCGTCAGAGGCGTATTCGACTTCAAGCTCTTCGGTGGCGCTGCCGGAATCCGGGTTGGTCACGGAGAGAACGAGCTTGCCAGCCGACAGCGCCAGTTTCACGGCGCGGCCGCGCTCGCTCGAGATCGTCGAGACGCGATCGACCGCGGCCTCGAAATCCTTCTTGTCGACGACAAGCTCCTTGTCGTTGTTCTGCGGGATCACGCGGCCGTAGTCAGGGAAGGTGCCGTCGATCAGCTTGGACGTCAGCACGACATTGCCGATGGTGAAGCGGATTTTGCCCTGCGAGAGTTCGATGCCGACCTCGGCTTCGTTGTCCTCGATCAGCCGTTGCACCTCGCCGACCGTCTTGCGTGGGATGATGACGCCGGGCATTCCTGTGGCGCCTTTCGGCAGCGGCAGATCGACCTGCGCAAGGCGATGACCGTCGGTCGCAACGCCACGCAGCGTCGCGGCTTTCGCCGTCCCCGCACTGTGCAGGTAAATGCCGTTGAGATAGTAGCGGGTTTCCTCGGTCGAGATCGCAAACTGGGTTCGATCGATCAGCCGCTTCATGTCCGTTGCTGCGAGCGTGAACGAATGCGTCATGTCGCCCGCGGCAAGATCGGGAAAATCGTTCTCAGGCAAAGTTTGCAGAGTAAAGCGCGAGCGGCCGGCGCGGATGGCCAGCACCGAGCGGTCGCCGTCGCCTTCCAGCACGATTTGCGCGCCGTCGGGCAGTTTGCGGACGATGTCGTAGAACATGTGTGCCGGAACCGTGGTGGAGCCGCCAGTACCGGTTTCCGCAGGGAGGGTTTCCGTCACTTCGAGATCGAGGTCGGTGGCCTTCAGTGACAGCTTGGCGTTTTCGGCGCGGACCAGCACGTTCCCCAAAATCGGAATCGTGTTCCGACGTTCGACCACGCGATGCACGTGACCCAGCGATTTCAGCAGTTGCGCGCGTTCGACGGTGACCTTCATAACAAATCCGTCCGATCCAGATTCACGTCGTATGATGAAAATGCCGCGGGGACCGCGGCACCAAAACTCCGAAGTTCAAAACCGATTTTGCTTAAATCCGGAGGGACTGCAAGGTGACGTGGATCACCGTCCGGCGCAAGCCTGCGGCTCGCCCCGGTCTGGCTTTTTCCCGGCATTTTGGCAGAAAATTGCCCGCGCGCCGCGCCTAGTCCTGAAGCTGGCGTTTCAGCAGCTCGACCTCGTCCGATAGGGTCGCATCCTTCGACACGAGAGCTTCGATCTTGCGGACGGCATGCAGCACGGTGGTGTGGTCGCGGCCCCCGAACCGCCGGCCGATTTCGGGCAGGGAGCGCAGCGTCAGCGTCTTTGCCAGATACATGGCGACCTGCCGGGGTCGCACCACGTTCGCGGTTCGGCGCGATGAGAGAAGGTCCGAACGGCTGACATTGTATTGCCGGGCGACCACCCGTTGAATGTCCTCGATCTTGATACGCTTGGGCTCTTGCGGACGGATCAGATCGCGGACCTCGCGTTCCGCCATTTCCAGCGTCACCGGCTGCGCATTGAGTTTGCTGTGCGCGAGCAGGCGATTGATCGCGCCCTCGAGGTCGCGGCCGTTATGGGTGATGGCCTTGGCAAGATAGTCCAGCACCGCATGCGGCACATCGAAGGTCGCATGATGTGTTCGCGCCGCCTCGACGCGCGATCTCAGGATGCCCAGCCGGAGGTCCTCACCCAGCGAACCCATCTCGACGACCAGTCCACCGGCCAATCGCGAGCGTACCCGATCATCAAGGCTTTCCAGATCCGACGGCGGTCGGTCGGCTGCAATCACGACCTGGCGTCCGGCGTCGATCAGCGCATTTAACGTATGGCAGAATTCGGCCTGGGTCGATTTGCCTTGCAGGAACTGCAAGTCGTCGATGACCAATACGTCGATGCCGCGGAGCGCTTCCTTGAAGGCCAGCGCAGTCTGAGTTTTCAGTGCAGCGACGAAGCCATACATGAACTTCTCCGCGGTCAGATAAAGAACCTTGCGTTCGGTTCCCGCGTTGCCAGCCCACGTGACGGCCTGCAGCAAATGGGTTTTGCCGAGGCCGACACCGGCATGGATGTAGAGCGGATTAAACATGACGCTGTCACCGCGCCGCCCTTCGGCCACCTGACGCGCGGCCGCGTGGGCGAGCGTGTTGGAGCGGCCGGTGACAAAACTTGCAAATGTCAGACGCGGGTCCAGCGGCGACCCGCCGAGGGCATCGTGGCTTGCAGACACCGGCGCCGTCGCCGAGGTTCTCAAATCGGCAGTGGTCCGGCCATCGCCGTGTTCGCGCCTGGCATCGATCGCGGCCGGGGATTCCTTCGCGGGGACTGCGCAGCGCATGGCCGAACGCACCGTCAGATCGATCCGGTGAACTGCCGGCATTTCAGCTTGCCAGCAGGCTAGAACGCGCTCGGCATAGTGGGCTTGAATCCAGCTCTTCAAGAACCGGGTTGGAACCGACAGATGAACGCTCTCCTCCTGCAGGCTCTCCAGATCCATTCTCGCGAACCAGCTCGAGTAGACGTCTTCTCCAACCGTCGAGCGCAACCGGCCCTTCACCCGCGACCAGCGATCCTGTTCCATGTTTGACATTTGTGTAACGACTTTTCCGATTGAATGACGTTGCGGCTGAACCGATGCCCTTGAAATCATCGCGAGTATCCGACCTCTGACGTTTTCGTTTCAGCCAATGACCAGCCATCGGCAACGCGCCGCAAGCGATCTAGATGGCGGGAAACGAAATGAACGCGAGGTCAGCGACTACTCGACGGTCTGCCCGGAGTTCGCGTAGGGGGACGCACAAACGTGGCGTGACTCAAAAGAATATCCAAGGAACGGGTCACTTGACGAAATCCCGTCGTGCTTTTCTCAGGCATAGAACTCCCCTTCTCGACGCGGTAGCCGCATCAAGATATCCGCTCAGGTGTTTTTCAAATTTAGTTTGCGATGCCCCACCTAGGATCGCTACGCCGCGCACTCTGTCTTACCCAACCCGTCCAACTCGCCCGCGTACCCGCTTTCTGGCCGGAGATGCGCATGATCTGA
>JAFEFK010000247.1 GCA_018240625.1 Pseudomonadota bacterium | reverse complement strand
ATCTTATCTCCGCCGGCAAAGAGACAGCAATGATCAAGCTCGCTGCATTTGTCTTTGTACTGAGCCTTGCGGCCATCGCGCTGCCAGTAACGTCGGCCGATGCCCAAATGGGCGGTGGCGGCCGTCATCGGGGCGGCGGCGCGCCAAAGGATGCGCCGAAGGCTCCGAAGGTCGATGACAAGGCTTACAAGGCAGCCCTCGAAAGAATTCCCGACTCCAAGGAAAAATTCGACCCGTGGGGAAGTATCGGCGTGCCGTCGTCGCAGAAGAAGCCGAAGTAGGGATCGTATTGTTGTGCACTGACTTGCGATTGTCCCGCTTGCGATTGTCCTGCGGTTTTCTGGCGCTTGCGCTTCTTGTCAGTTCGCCCGCTGGCGCGTGGGACCATTGGGGCGGCGACGCCGGAGGCACGCGGTTCTCACCGATCGATCAGATCAAGCCTGGCAATGTCGATAACCTTGTCCCGGCGTGGAATTTTCATACCGGCGATCTGTCGACGCGTCCGCCGCAGGTGATGGCGCGCACGAAGTTCGAGGTAACGCCGCTATTTGTCGAGAACAGCCTCGTTCTCTGCACGCCCTTCAACGAAGTGATCGCGCTCGATCCCGGAACCGGAAAACAGAAGTGGCGCTTCGATCCGAAGATCAGTCTCGGCCAGCAACCCGCCAATCGCTACAATTGCCGCGGCGTGACCTATTGGGTGGATGCGCAGGCAGCGGAGGGCGCGGCGTGTCGCACGCGCATCTTCACCGGCACCAACGACGCCCGCCTGATCGCGCTCGATGCAAAAACCGGCCAGCCATGCCCCGGTTTCGGCGAGGGCGGCGAAGTGAAAGTCGATCCGGGCGAGCCGCTGCGATGGCCGGGAGAATTCCAGCTTACGTCCGCTCCGGTCGTAAGCCGTGGCGTTGTCGTGGTCGGTTCGTCGATCAGCGACAACGGCCGCGTCGATGCGCCGCGCGGAACGGTGCATGCCTTCGACGCACGGTCCGGGCAACCGCGCTGGAATTGGGACCCGCTCGTTCACGACGGCGTCGAAGCGGGAGCGGCGAATGTCTGGGCGCCGATGTCGGTGGATGACAAGCTCGGTCTGGTATTTCTGCCGACCTCGTCGCCGAGCCCCGACTTCTACGGCGGCAAGCGGCCCGGCAACAATGACTACGCAAATTCGGTGGTCGCACTGCGTGCCGAGACCGGCGAGCGGGTGTGGTCATTCCAGACCGTGCATCACGATGTCTGGGATTACGATCTCCCGGCGCAGCCGACGCTTGCGCGGATCGACACCGGCAATGGGCTGCGCGATGCGGTGATCCAGCCGACCAAGCAGGGCTTTCTCTTCGTCCTCGACGAGCATACCGGACAACCGATCTGGCCGGTCGAGGAGCGTCCGGTGCCACAGGGCGGCGCGGAGGGCGAAAAGCTTTCGCCGACCCAGCCTTTCCCAACGCACGTTCCGGCCTTGATGACGCAACGGATATCGCCGGACGATGCCTTCGGTCTGATTCCGTTCAGGGATCGTGCGGTGTGCCGCGAAATACTTGGCGCGGCCCGCAACGACGGACTCTATACGCCGCCATCGACACAGGGCACGATTATCTATCCGATGACCGGTGGCGGCGTGAACTGGGGCAGCGCGGCGTTCGATCCGGTTCATCAGATCGTTTACGCGAACACCACGTACGCCGCGCACATCGTCAAGCTGATCCCGGCTGCCGATGCCGTCAACCTCAAGCGGCCGAGAGGCGGCGATCTCGGGATGCAGCGCGGCGCGCCGTTCGCGATGACGCGCACGGTCGCCGTGGGGCTATCGGGCGCGTTGTGCACGCCGCCGCCATGGGGCGAACTCGTGGCGGTCGACCTGAAGGCGGGCAAGATTCTCTGGCATACGTCGGTCGGGACGTCGGAGGACGCGGCTCCGCTTGGCGTGGCATTCCGGACCGGAACGCCGTTGTTCAGCGGCGTGCTGGTGACGGCCGGCGGTCTCGTGTTCACCGGCGCGCTGGACGCATATCTGCGCGCCTTCGACGCCAGGTCCGGCGCCGAACTCTGGCAGGGCCGGTTGCCGGTGCCGGGCGTCGCCAATCCCATGACGTATCAATGGAAGGGCGAGCAATACGTGCTCATTGCCGCCGGCGGCCATTCGGAAGCCGGGGCAACGATCGGCGACAGCGTTGTTGCGTTTCGGCTCGCACGCGAGGGCGAAGCACCATCGCTATGGTCGCGCACCGTCGACCGGCCCGGCGGGCGGTTTCGGGCGAAGATGGCCGCAGCGACGGCCGTTCTCGTTCTGCTGATCCTGGCCGGATGGTCCTGGCGGCGAAAGGTGAAGCGGCGGTCCGGACGCACCGCATGATGCCGCCGCGCGGTCTAGGGCCCCGAATCCGACGTTCGCCTCATCGTGTAGCGCCTTTCGAGCGAACTTCAGATTCGCAGGGGCACTATCAAATTTGTGGTTGTAGTGGTCCTTCAATTCCAACATTCGCAAGAAGGCTTGCTGAACCGGGAGGCGAATGTTGGAATCGGACCACTGGCGCTAGTCGAAAGCGACGCCGATGCGCTTTTCGTTTCGCCACACCGGATGACAGCGGCGAATGAACTGATCGGCCTCGATCACGAGCATGAACGACAAGGGCACGCCGGCGGGACGTGCGACATCCAGAGCCGCGCCGCTTTGCGATAAATTCCTGACGGTGCAGTCGATGCCGCCGCCGCCGAATGCAATCATCCCGCTCTTCAAAACCCTTTTTCTGGGGGTTGCGCGTTTCTCGATCATGACCGTCGATCCGGTTTCGGTGATTATCCGGGAATTTAGCCGCCTTCGGGTTTCGGAGCGATAAACTCAACGTCCGGATTGGGGACCAGCGGATTCAGTTTCAGTTTACGAATGCTTGCGGCCTGCGCGCAACCTTTTTCAGTCCGTGGTCGGTGTCGCAACGGACGGCGGCAAGGAACCGTGTTAGTCTCGTGGGGCGAATGGCATTTTTTT
>JAFEFK010000246.1 GCA_018240625.1 Pseudomonadota bacterium | reverse complement strand
GGAACGCGCGGCCGTTGCCGCTGCCGCCATGCAGCGCCACGACCAGTGGCCACTTTCGCTCGGGAGTGTAATCTTCGGGGACATAGAGCGAGTAGCCGCCGCGGCTGCCGGGCTCATTGCCGTGATGGCTGACGCCGGTTCCAGGCGTCGCAGGTTGCGCGAATCGAGCCAGGACGCCGGCATCGTTGCGCAGCTCCGGCGTGAGAAAAAACTGGCTGACCGGCGGCAGCCGCGCGGCAAGCGGATAGAGCGCCTCCTGCGCACGGGGAAGATAACGCAGCGCGCGAAACACATCGCGGATGTCGCCGCCATCGTTCTGCACGGCGCGCAGCCCCGCAAATCCGGCCAGCGCCGAAGCGCTTGCGGCGTCCAGCGGCGCGCGCACATCCGCGAAGTCATCGGGCCATCTGCCGAGCCGCGGCAATTCTGCCTGCAATATCTGGTCCGGTGCGCCGACCTGTTCCATGACGGTTTCGAACGCGGGCGGATGCAGGTGACGCGCGATGAATCCGAGCGCCTCGAGCGATTGCAGCAGCGGCGGCAGCACCGCCACGATGTCGTCCACCACGGCTTCACCGGCGGCAGTGGATGGCCGGGTATCGGTCAATGCGGCCTCTTGTCAGTGAAGTCTTGGCTTCTTCAGCATGTTTGCGCGATCGGTCGAGGTCACCGCCACGTCGAAGGTGTCGCCCTCGCGATACAGCGTCAGCGGCACGTCGATGCCTGCGGGCCCGAGCGCCCATAGTTTCCGGTAGAAGCTCGCCGCGTCCGAGACCTTCTCGCCCTTCACCGCGAGGATCACGTCGCCGGTGCGCAATTCGGCGCGTGCCGCCGGTCCCCTTGGGGCGATGCCGACGGCGACGATCTTGTCCTCGATCTCGGTGACGTACATGCCGAGCCAGGGCCGCGCCGGCTTGTTGACCCGCCCGAATTTCCGCAAGTCGTCGAGGACAGGCTTCAAGAGGTCGATCGGGACGTTCATGTTGAGATGTTCGCTTTTCCCCCCGTGCTCGCGCTCGAGCTGCAGCGAGCCGATCCCGATCAGTTCGCCCGCGGCCGAGATCAATCCGGTACCGCCCCAGTTGGGATGCGCGGGATGGGTGAAGATGGCTTCGTCGAGCAGGTATTCCCAGTAACCGGCGAATTCCTGCTTGGCGGCGATGCGGCCGGCGAGCGAGCGGGTCCGGCCGCCGATACCGCCCACCACGATCCGGTCGTTCAGTTCTGTCGCGGCCGATGAACCCAGCGGCAGCGGTTCGAGGTCGAGCTGGCCGAGCGCCTGCACCAGACCGAAACCGCTTTCGGTATCGATGCCGAGTGCGTGGCCCTGCACCACACGGCCGTCGGCGAGATGCAGCCATACGGTTTCCGCCTCGGTGATGAGATAGCCGATGGTCAGGATCAGGCCGTCTTCGATCACGACGCCGTTGCCGGCGCGCTCGGTGCCGAGGGTGTCCGCGGTAAAGGCATCGCCCGGAATAATGCTATGCAGCCCGACCACCGCCGAAAGCGTGCGTTCCAGATCGAAGTTGTAGTCCTCCGCACGCGGCTGCGCGGCGGCCGGTACTTTCCATTCGGTCAGTGAAGCCATGCGGCTCTCTCCATTCAACGCACGCGCGCGGCTGGCTTCGGTCAGCGGCCAATCACGATAATGAACATAAGCGTCAAACGTTCGCAGCGGAAGATACGCAACGCACGGGGTGGTGCCGCAGGCTACGGATCCAGCTCGGTGTCCCAATAGAGATAGTCCAGCCAGCTATCGTGCAGATAGTTCGGCGGAAACAGTCTGCCGTTGCGATGGAGCTGATGCACGGTCGGCGCGAACGGCGCCTGGCGCGGGAACATCCGCGCCTGTTGCGGCGTCAGGTTGCCCTTGCGCAGGTTGCAGGGCGAACAGGCCGCGACCACATTTTCCCACGTGGTCTGGCCACCCTTGGAGCGCGGGATGATGTGATCGAAGGTCAGATCCTCGGGCGCCGCGCAGTACTGGCACATGAACCGGTCGCGCAGAAACACATTGAAACGCGTGAAGGCGGGGTGCGTCGACGGCTTTACGAAGGACTTCAGCGACACCACGCTGGGCAACTGAATTTCGAACGAGGGGCTGCGGACGGCGCGGTCGTAATGTTCGACGATGTTCACACGGTCAAGGAACACCGCCTTGATCGCGTCCTGCCACGACCAAAGTGAAAGCGGGTAGTAACTCAGCGGCCGGAAGTCCGCGTTCAGGACCAGTACCGGCCAACCGCCTTGTGAGACATGTGCGTTCAAGTAACGCTCCCGGCCCCCATGTTCGGCTGCGAAGCAGCTTGCGACCAGATACTACAGGCAGCGTGACGGGATTGTGAAGGGTGCATACCCGGCTTTTCCTGCGGCCCACAGGCGGAGGCCAGCAGCGTTTAGCCCTGCGCCGGACCTATCTCGGCCACAAATTGCAAATTATTGAGGTGTG
>JAFEFK010000245.1 GCA_018240625.1 Pseudomonadota bacterium | reverse complement strand
GGGCTTCAGTGATACCTAGCACCTTGGTTGCAAGTTTAACCTGCAGATCCCGGTTCGCTTCAAGCTCCTTGCGGGCACGGGTGAACGCCTGCTCGAATTTGATCGCGGTGCCCTGATGAGCCTTGAGCCAGTCTTCGCGCGCGAAGAAGCCGTTGGATAGCGTGGGCTCCGGCGTCTTGGTGAAGATTCCCGAAGCGACGGTATTCGCCGCAATCGCCTTGTTCGCTAGAATGGCGTGATAGAATGGCTCAATTGTGCAGCCCACATCAGCTTTACCAAGCTCGAGAGCAGCCTGCATTTCAGGGAATGGCACCACGATACGCTTGATGTCTTCCCACTTGAGGCCCGCGCCAGCGAGATGTTCGCGAAGCGCAAGCTCGCAGCCGCCGCCATTCGCATTGATCATGACCGTTTTGCCCTTGAGGTCAGCAATCGACTTGATCTGAGCCTTCCCCGTTCCGACCAACCAAAGCGTTGCGTGATCCGGAACACGCTCCTGAGCAGCGGTGAGGAACAGTTGCACCGGAACGCCATTGGCGCGGGCTTGAATGGGCGGAATCGATGCCGACCAGGCGATGTCGGCGCCGCCACTAACCACCGCGGATACTACAGCTGGACCGGTCTGATATGACAGGATATCGACATCGAGCCCGTTTTCCTTGAAATAGCCTCTGTCCAGCGCTTGAAACATCGGCAGAACGAAGCTGTTTGGGAAGTTCGCCACCCGCACCGCCGTTTGTGCCTGCGCCGATGTGCCTGCTGCGACGCCGGCGAAGAGAACGATCGCACTGACGATAGAACCGATGGTTTTCTTGCTCATTTTGTTCCTCCTTGCCACTTTTCTATAAAACTTAAAACCGCATCAGGTCGCGGCCGACAATGATTTCCCCGTCGAAATCGCGGCGGATATCTTCGGACCACATCTCATCTGTGATAAGCGGGTCGTCGCCAGGGACAAGATGGGACAGCACTAAGGTTTTGACGCCCGCACGCGTTGCAATCTTGCCGAGATCCGATGTCGACGTGTGGCTTGCAAGCAGGTGTTCCTTGAAAGTCGTCGCATTTGGCACGCGCGCAGCGAGGGCGTCGATGCCGGGCGCATAGAGCGCTTCGTGAACCAGAATATCCGCTCCGCGCGCAAGTTCGACGAGCGCGTCACTGGGCGCCGTGTCCCCGGAGATGACAATCGAGCGATCGGGCGTGTCAAAGCGATAGGCAAAATTCGGTGTCACAGGCGGATGCGGGACAAGGGCCGCGGTGACCCGGACCTTACCGTCGTCGAGAACGAGGCCAGGCTCGCTGTATTCGTGAACGCGTGCGAGATTACGCGGATCGACGCGTCCTTCATCTTCGATGCGAATCGAAATGTCATACGAATTCATTTCGAACGCCATGCGTGTCATCGTCGCGATCGGCGGCGGCCCGTAGCAATCGATGATATGGCTGCGGCCGCAAGCCCAGCTCAGCAGCAGAACGTTTCCATAATCAGCATTGTGATCAGAGTGATGGTGAGTGAGAAAAATATTCCTGATCTTGTTCAGTGGCACGCCAGCCTTGGCGAGTTGCCAGCACACCCCATTTCCGCAATCGATCAGGTAGTACACGTCGTCGACCTGAATGACCTGGCCGGGAGCGGCGCGCTCGCCACCTGGTCGAGGCCCGCCTTTGGTCCCCAGCAGGACAAGACTGGTCCTGGTCGACGCGGGCGTCGATGCCGACACCTCAGGCGTCTTCTGGTCGACGGTTACAGTCATTGCGGCCTCTCGCTTGGGCTCGGTCCCGTATCGCTTTAGAGCTAGCGGAGGCTTACTACGTTGTCATATTCAAAATGAGATGATATCCATTACCAATAGGTTATATCATGAACTAGTCTCTGATTGGCGAGCGACAAACGTGACCCCGGTTCGGAAATTCCATCTCGAACATCATCTCAAGCTGAGGCAGCTACGTGTCATCGTTTCGGTTGCC
>JAFEFK010000244.1 GCA_018240625.1 Pseudomonadota bacterium | reverse complement strand
GGGGTTCGATTTCGTCAAATTGATGCATCTCAATGCGAGATCGGGGGACGTGACATATAAAGTTTAAGTGAAATAAACCCGGAGGTCGTCATGTCTATGCCAGAGCTTTCGAATGTGGTTGGAGCGAACCCGGAGCAGACAGCGGCGGATGCTGCAACTCAGATGACCAAGGCCAATCAGCGCGTCACTCATTTCATGGTGGGCGCGCAAAAGTTGATGCTCGAGGAGCTTGTTTTCCTCGGCAATGAATTCTTCGATCGGGCGCAGACCGAAACGCATCTGTTCTCGGAATTCGTCTCGAAAATGGCCGGTGCACATTCCGTCAAGGATATCCGGACAATGTACGAGGAATGCGCAAAGCATCAGCTCGAGTTCATCCGCCGCGATTGCGATCGGATGTTCAAGAACGGCGAACGTGTGATCGATGCCGCTTCGAACCTGTTCAAGAGCCATCCGTTGAACTGACAGCTCATGCCAGCGAATTCCATCCTGCCGAAGACCGGAGCGCTCTCGCGGGCGTCTGGCAAAGATGGCGCGAAAGCGCAGCCGGGTTCTGAACACCATACCGAAGTTCAACCGTTGGCTGTCGATGAATCCGGGTCCGCTGATCGCGCGCTTCATGCAGCGCTGGCGCAGTTCAGCGGAGGTATTTCGCCCGTCGCGCTGTTGCTGGCCTATACTGACTGGTTGTCGCATTTGGCGGCTTCGCCACAGCGCCAACTGGAGATTTCTCAGGAAGCGGTATGCGACGGAAAGCTGTTCCTTGACACGGCACAGCATTTTTTCGCAGCCGGCCATGGACCCTGGTCTATGATCAAGCCGCAGGCGCAGGACCGGCGGTTCGCTCAGCCGGAGTGGGAAAATCCACCCTTTAACCTGTTTGCCCAGGCGTTTCTGCTCGGCGAGCAATGGTGGCACCATGCGACCACCGGCGTGCGGGGCGTCGCCAGGCAGAACGAGGCAATCGTCGAATTTGCGGTCCGGCAGATGCTGGACGTGTTGGCGCCGTCTAATTTCGCCGCGACCAACCCCGAGGTCCTGCAGAAAGCGTTTCAGAGTGGCGGCGCGAATTTCGTGCTCGGCTGGCAGAACTTGTGCAGCGACTGGAGCCGCTTGTTGTCAGGTGGCAGGCCGGCCGGCAGCACCGACTTCGTCGTCGGCGAAAGTATCGCGACGTCGCGCGGCAAAATCGTGTTCCGCAACGAACTGATCGAATTGATCCAGTACTATCCGACGACGGACAAGGTGCGTCCCGAGCCGATCCTGATCGTGCCGGCCTGGATTATGAAATACTACATTCTCGATCTCTCGCCGCGAAACTCGCTGGTGAAATACCTCACCGGTCAGGGTTTTACCGTGTTCATGATCTCGTGGCGCAATCCGACCGCGGCCGACCGCGATATCGCCTTCGATGATTATCGCAAGCTCGGCGTGGAAGCCGCGCTTGCCGTCATCGGGGACATCGTGCCGGGGCGCCAAATTCATGCGCTGGGCTATTGTCTGGGGGGCACCTTGCTCTCGATCGCGGCCGCGACGATGGCGCGCGAAGGCGACAATCGCTTGAAGTCGATCACGCTCCTCGCCGCGCAGACCGATTTCACCGAGGCCGGTGAGCTGACGCTGTTTATCAACGAAAGCCAGGTCGCGTTTCTGGAAGACATGATGTGGCAGCGCGGGTTCCTGGACACGACCCAGATGGCGGGCGCATTTCAGCTATTGCGCTCCAATGATCTGATCTGGTCACGAATCACCCGGGACTATTTGATGGGAGAGCGTGCGGCGCCGAGCGATATCATGGCGTGGAACGCGGATGCGACGCGGCTGCCGTACCGCATGCATTCGGAATATCTGCGCAAGCTGTTCCTCAACAACGACCTTGCCGAGGGACGTTATCTCGTCGGGGGAAGGCCGATTTCGCTGTCGGACATTCACACGCCCATG
>JAFEFK010000243.1 GCA_018240625.1 Pseudomonadota bacterium | reverse complement strand
CCAAGTTCTGGAAGGTTCGCACCTGGAACTGTTTCGGACAAGCCGCCTCCCATCAAATAAAGCCGCTTCCGGCAAGTCTTCACTTGCCAATCACCTGCCAATCGCCGGATGCCCGCTTGCCGCCAGCGCTCGCAGCCGCCACCGCACCTCACGGCCGGGCTCGCTTCGCATCCTCCAGAATCATGTCGGAGGCCTTTTCCGCGATCATGATGGTCGGCGCATTGGTATTGCCGGACATCAGGTCCGGCATGATGGACGCATCGACCACGCGCAGGCCTTCGATGCCACGCACGCGCAGTCTTTGATCGACCACGGCGAGCGGATCGCTGCCCATCCGGCAGGTCGAGGTCGGATGATAGACCGTGGAGCCGCGCTGCCGGCAAAACTCAAGCAATTGTTCGTCGGTTGCAACCGACGGGCCCGGGTCGGCCTCCTCGGTCGCAAACGGAGCCATCGCCGGCGCCTTCAGGATCTTGCGCAGGATTTTCAGGCCGTCGATGAAGGCGGCGCGGTCGGTCTCGGTCGCGAGATAGTTGATGCGAATCTCCGGCGCGGCTGATGGGTCGGCGCTCTTGATGCGCAGCGAGCCGCGGCTCTCGGGGCGCAACTGGCACACCGACGCGCTGAAGGCCGAGTAGGGATGCAGCTTCTCGCCCATCTTGTCGGTCGAGAACGGCAGGAAGTGGATCTGGATATCCGGCGAGGCGAGGCGCGGATCGGTCTTGAAGAACGCGCCGGATGTGCCGGCTGCGATCGTCAGCGGCCCCTTGCGAAACGCGGCGTATTGCGCACCGGCCATCATCTGCCGCAGCGGATTTTTCATGACGTCGTTGAGCGTGATCTTTTGTTTGCACTTCATCACGATGCGCACCTGCATGTGATCCTGCAGATCGTTGCCGACGCCGGGGGCATCCAGCACGACGGAAATGCCGTGCCGCTTCAGCAGATCGGCCGGGCCGACGCCGGACAGTTGCAGCAGTTGCGGCGAACCGTAGGCTCCGCTGGAGACGATCATTTCCTTGCGCGCCCGCGCGGTGCGCTCCACGCCGTTCTGCTTGTAGACGACGCCAGTAGCGCGGCGGCCCTCGAACAGCAGGCGCTGCGCTTGTGCTTCCGTTTCCACATGCAGGTTGCCGCGTTTCATGGCCGGGCGCAGGTAGGCGCGGGCGGTGGATGCGCGCCGCCCGCGCTTTGTCGTCGTCTGGAAGAAGCCCGCGCCTTCCTGGGTTGCGCCGTTGAAATCCGGATTGGTCGGAATGCCGACTTCGGCGGCTGCATGCACAAACGCTTCCGACAACGGATCGTGATGCCGCCAGTCGGACACCGGCAGCGGACCGCCTGCGCCGTGATAGTCGTTGCCGCCGCGGCCCTGATCCTCGGCCTTCTTGAAGTAAGGCAGTACGTCGTCATAACCCCAGCCGACGTTGCCGCGCTGACGCCAGCGGTCGTAGTCCTCGTGCTGGCCGCGCACATACAGCAGTCCATTGATCGAACTGGAGCCGCCGAGCACCTTGCCGCGCGGCTGAAACACGCTGCGGCCATTCAGCCCCGGCTCCGGCTCGGTCTGGAACATCCAGTTGACGCTGGCTTCCTTGAACAGCTTGCCGTAGCCGAGCGGCACGTGAATCCAGATATTGCTGTCTTTCGGTCCGGCTTCGAGCAGCAGCACCGAGTGCTGGCCGGAGGCGCTGAGGCGATTGGCGAGCACGCAGCCCGCCGAGCCTGCGCCGACGATGACGTAATCGAATTCACCTGCGCCGGATGCCGATCCGGCCGAAGTCCTGGCAGCGTTCGTAGTCATTGTTTCCCCGAAATGCGGTTCTGTTGGGCCTTGCGCCGTCCGAACGGTAAGCAAGCGCCGTTGCAATCACAACAGGGCGTTGCTGGAAAGCGCTATCGGCCCCCGCATGGCCCCATGAGCGATGCGGATGGCGATGCCGGCGCGAAGCACTTTTCGGCTCGGGCCGAATTGACACCGCCGTTACGGTCGGTCCAACTGTTATGGAAACCGGGCGCAGCGGTCCCGGCCGTAGGACAGAAAGGATGCATCATGGGCGAGGCCCTCATCATCGACGCATGCAGGACGCCGCGCGGCATCGGCAAGGCCGGGAAGGGCGCGCTGTCAGGCATTCATCCGCAGCAACTCGGCGCCACGGTGCTGCGCGCGCTGGCCGATCGTACCGGCATCGACACCGCAGACGTCGACGACATCATCTGGGGCTGCAGCGCGCAGGTCGCGACCCAGGGCGGCGATCTCGGCCGCATGTCGGCGCTCGACGCGGGTTATGACGTGCGCGCCAGCGCGGTGACGCTCGATCGTTTCTGCGGCTCGGGCATCACCAGCGTCAACATGGCCGCGGCTTCGGTCATGTCGGGTGCGGAGGATCTCGTCATCGCCGGCGGCTGCGAGATGATGTCGATGGAGGGCCGGCGCGGGCAGGGCCCGATGATGATGGATTCCGGCAATCTCCGACTGCGCGCGCGTCATCCGCAGTCGCATCAGGGCGTCTGCGCCGATGCCATCGCCACGCTGGAAGGCATTTCCCGCGCCGATGTCGACGATCTCGGCTACGAGAGCCAGCAGCGCGCCGCGCATGCGATCAAGAACGGTTACTTCGACAAGAGCCTCATCGCGGTCAAACGCGAGGACGGCAGTCTCGCGCTCGACCGCGAGGAATATCCACGGCCTCAGACCACGCGCGAGGGACTGGCGGCGCTGAAGCCCGCCTTCCCGGCGATTGCCGACTACGCGATCGACGACAAGGGCACCACCTATCGCGGCCT
>JAFEFK010000242.1 GCA_018240625.1 Pseudomonadota bacterium | reverse complement strand
GAGCCTCGAAGGATCGCGGCCGCCGTCCTTCGAGGCTGTCGCTGCGCGCCAGGGTGACGATCTTCCGATTCAGCCTTGGAAAAATTAGCCGCTCGTCTTCGCAGCGTATTCCTCGTCCGTGACGTGCTCCATCCAGGTGATGTGGCTGCCGTCGAGGGATTCATGCACCGCGATGTGGGTCATGGCGGTGGTCGGCGACGCGCCGTGCCAGTGCTTTTCTCCCGGCGGAATCCACACGGTATCGCCGGGGCGTATCTCGCGGATCGGTCCGCCCTTGGTCTGCACCCGCCCGACGCCGGAAATGACGTGCAGCGTCTGGCCGAGCGGATGGGTATGCCAGGCGGTGCGCGCGCCGGGCTCGAAGGCAACGCTTGCGGCCAGTACGCGCGACGGCGCATTCACGGCAGCGACGATCGGATCCTGCAAGACCGTGCCGGTGAAATATTCCTTGGGTGCGCGTTTGGTCGGCCGCGAGCCTGCGTGATGGATATCCATGGGTGACCTCCTGTTTATCGCGCCAGGCGAATGACCCTGACGGTGTGCCGGTTATTTCTTCGCCTTCGATGCCGCGTAACGCTCCTTGGTTTCCGCGTTCATCGGATAAAGGCCCGGCAATACTGCGCCGTTATTCACTTCATCGACTATCCAGGCTTCCATGCGTTCCTGCTCCGGTCCCTCGGCCAGCACATGATCGAGCATCGCCTGCGGGATCAGCACAGCGCCGTCCTGATCGGCCACAACGATGTCGTTCGGAAATACGGCAACGCCGCCGCAGCCGATCGGTTCACCCCAGCCGACGAATGTCAGGCCCGCGACCGATGGCGGCGCAGCGAATCCATCGCACCATACCGGAAGGTTTGTTCCCAGTACGCCCTCGAGATCGCGCACGACGCCATCGGTAATGAGTGCAGCCACGCCGCGCTTGACCATGCGCGCGCACAGGATGTCGCCAAAAATTCCGGCGTCCTTTACGCCCATGGCATCGACCACGGCGATGCAGCCCTCCGGCATCGCTTCGATGGCGGTTCGCGTCGAGATTGGAGAAGCCCACGACGCGGGGGTGGCAAGATCCTCGCGCGCGGGCACGAAACGCAGCGTGAAGGCAGGTCCGACAAGTCGCGGTTGTCCCGGACGCAATGGCCGCGAACCGCGCATCCAGACGTTACGCAACCCCTTCTTGAGAAGAACCGTGGTGATGGTTGCCGTCGAGACGCGCGAAAGGGTGGCAACAGCTTCAGCAGTGAGGGACATGGATCAAGCAACTCCGGTGAGGCCAACTTGCGCCGCATCTTGCTGGCGCGAGGCATTGCGTCAAGGCCATTGCACCGGCCTCTGCAACGCGCACCGCGCATTGTGCCCGATTAGATCATCTTATCGCATGCGCAATCAATAATTTATTGAATTTACAAGCATTATTCCTGCAAACCGGATTCCTCTCGCCATCAAAAGACGCTATTGCTGAAATCTATCGCGGACGAGTTTATTGATCGGTCATGACCACGCCCCTGCCCCCGCCCCGTCTCCTGCCAAGTGGCGATGCCGCCATCACGGTGGAGTTCAGCCGCAGCATCGACGAGCAAGCCAATCGACGCGTGCTTGCGCTCGACCGCGCGCTTGCGGAAACGCCGATCGATGGCGTCACCGAAACGGTGCCGACCTATCGTTCGTTGCTCGTACACTACGATCCGGTTCAAATTGGTTTCGATGCGCTCGGCGAACAACTATTGCCGCTCGCGCAATTGCCCGTGCCGCTCGCAGCGAACACCCGGCGCTGGCGCGTTCCCGTGGCTTATGGCGGCGAACACGGCATCGATCTCGAAGACGTCGCCAAAACCTTGAACACAACGCCCGACGATATCGTCGCGCGGCACGTCGCAGGCGACTATCGTGTCGCCATGATCGGATTTACCCCGGGGTGGTCGTATCTCAGCGGTCTCGACAGTTCGCTTCAGATGCCCCGGCGGCAAAACCCGCGCCTGCTCACGCCGTCGGGAACGGTTTCGATCGGCGGCGTTCAGACGGGCATCCAGTGTCTCGCGGGCCCAAGCGGCTGGCATCTGCTCGGCCAGACCGCCGTGCGGACCTACCAACTCCATCGCGATCCGATTTTCCTGCTCGAGCCGGGAGACGCCATCACGTTTTACGCGGTCGACAGCAAGCTATTCACCGAGCAGGATCGCGCCGCCGAGCGCGGCGAGTTTGTCGCGGAGCTGGTCGCTTCATGAGCAAGCTCATCGTCACAGTGGTCGGCCCCGCGACATCGGTTCAGGACGGCGGACGCTACGGCGCGCAACGCTATGGCCTGACGCCCAGCGGCGCCGCGGATCGCCTCGCGCTCGCCGCAGCGAATTGCCTGGTGGGCAATGCGCCATTCGCCGCGGCTATCGAAGTCGGCCCTCTCGGCGCGACCTTCACCGCCCGCGAAGGCAAGGTTCGCGTCGCGCTCGCCGGCGCTGCGCGAAACGCCGAAGTCGCGGGCCGCCCGGCCGCGTTCAACGAATCCTGCACGCTCAACGATGGCGAAAGCCTGACGCTCGGTTTCGTGCGCGGCGGAACCTTCAGCTATCTCGCCATCGAAGGCGGCGTGAAGGGCGAACCCATGTTCGGCAGCCTCTCCGTCAACGCACGCGCGGGCCTCGGCAGTCCGTATCCGCGACCGTTACAGGCCGGCGATGTTCTCGACGTCGACGACGCGAAAGCGGCAATCGAGCGCAAAATCGATTTGCCCGCGATGACAGATCGTCCGATCCGCGTCGTGATGGGCCCGCAGGACGACGAATTCGGCGACGCGAAGAACCTGTTCCTCGGCAGCGAGTGGAAGATTTCCGCGACCAGCGACCGCATGGGCTATCGTCTCGAAGGCCCCGTCATCAAGCATCTCCATGGCCACAACATCGTGTCCGATGGCACCGTAAACGGCAGCATTCAGGTCCCCGGCAACGGACAGCCGATCGTGCTAATGCCGGATCGCGGCACCAGCGGCGGCTATCCGAAGATCGCGACGGTGATCAGCGCCGACCTTGGCCGCTTCGCGCAAATTCCTGCCGGCGTCGGTTTCCGATTCGAGGCGGTCAGCATGGCGCAAGCCCAGTCCGAGGCCCGTGCAATGGCCGAACTCCTGGGAACGCTGTCCCACCGCGTCCACGAGGCACGCAATTCCGATCTCAACGAAGCGTTGCAGAGCGCCAACCTCGCCGGTTCCGCCGTGAATGCATTTGACAGCGGAACGTGGCAGATTTGGTCGCTTCCGCAACCATAACAACAATCCGATCTCCAAAATGGAGCAGACATCATGACTATCGACCTGAACTGCGATCTCGGCGAAAGTTTTGGCGTCTGGCCGATGGGCAACGATGCCGCGATGATCGAACTCGCAACCTCGGTCAACATTGCCTGCGGCTATCACGCCGGAGACGCGGACACGATGAAGAAAACGGTCGATCTGGCAAAGGCCCGCGGCGTCAGCATCGGCGCACATCCGGGCTATCGCGACCTGCACGGCTTCGGCCGCCGTCCGATCGTCGGCCTCACCTCGTCCGAAATCGAGAACCTCGTCGCCTATCAGATCGGCGCGTTGCAGGCGATCGCCACCATGGCCGGCCACAAGGTCACGCACGTCAAGGCCCATGGCGCGATCTCCAACGTCGCCTGCGAGGACGACATGACCGCGCGCGCGATCGCCTCTGCGATCAAGGCCGTCGACCGCAATCTTGTTTTCGTGGTGTTGGCGAATTCACGTCTTGTCGCCGCCGGAGATGCCGCGGGCCTGCCGATGGT
>JAFEFK010000241.1 GCA_018240625.1 Pseudomonadota bacterium | reverse complement strand
GGGGCCATAGCTCAGCTGGGAGAGCGCTTGCATGGCATGCAAGAGGTCGGCGGTTCGATCCCGCCTGGCTCCACCACGCTCCGCCTTCGGCTACGCGTGGCGCAGCCACGTAGCCGAAAGCGGAGCGTGTCCGGCATAGCCCGAAGGGCGGCGACGGACTGATCCGAGGTGGTACGTCTATATCATCCGCAGCCGACAGTTTCCCGATCAGGAATATACGGGCGCCACGTCCGATCTGAAGAAGCGGATTGGCGAGCACAATGCCGGCAAATCGCGCCATACATCGAAATTCTGTCCATGGGATCTCGTCTGGTACTGCGCTTTCCCTGACAAATTTCGGGCCCTCGAATTCGAACGATATTTGAAATCCCATTCGGGCCGGGCGTTTGCGAAAAACCGGCTAAAGTGATTTATCTGCACCATTGGTTTCCGAACGCAAGCGAGCATCCATGACCACTGAATCCGCTCCCGGCGCCATGTCTGGACTGCGCGTGATCGATCTGACGCGCGTGCTGGGCGGCCCTTATTCCACGCAGATCCTCGCCGATCACGGCGCCGACGTCATCAAGGTGGAACCGCCGGCCGGCGACGAGACGCGTGATTGGGGCCCTCCGTTCCACGAGGACGACGCGGCCTATTTCATCGGCACCAACCGCAACAAGCGTTCGATCGGCCTCGACCTCGCGAGCGAGGACGGGCGTGCGATTTTGATGAAGATGCTCGAGACCGCCGACGTGCTGATCGAGAATTTCAAACCGGGCACGCTCGACAAATGGGGCATCGGCAACGACTATCTGCGTGGAAAATTTCCGCGGCTGATCCATTGCCGCATTTCAGGCTTTGGCGGGGACGGCCCGCATGGCGGCCACCCCGGCTACGACGCCATCATTCAGGCCATGACCGGCATGATGGCCGCGACGGGTTCGCCCTCGAGCGGCCCGACCCGCATCGGCGTCGCTGTTGTGGATATCACGACCGGCCTCTACGCGACGGTCGGCATTCTGATGGCGCTCTCGGAGCGCGCACGCTCGGGCAAGGGACAGTTCCTCGAGACGACACTGTTCGAGACCGGCCTCGCCATCATGCATCCGCACCCCGCGAATTTCTTCTTCACCGGCAAGCCTCCGGCGCTCACCGGCAACGAGCATCCGAATCTGGTGCCCTACTCGGTATTTCCGGCGCGCGACGGCAATCTCTTCATGGGCGTCGGCAATGACGGCACGTTCCGCAAGCTGTGCCGCGAACTCGGCCGCCCGGACCTCGGCACGGACCCTCGATTTGCGCGCAACCGCGACCGCGTCGCCAATCGCGAGGCGCTGCGTGCCGAACTGGTGGACATCCTGAAGGATTTCGACGTCGAGCCGCTATGCCGGAGACTGCTTGCCGCGGGGCTGCCCGCCGGCCCGGTGCAATCGATCGACAAGGCCTTGACCGGCGATCATGCCAAACATCGCGGCGATATCATCGAGAAGGACTGGTACAAGGGCGTCGCATCGCCGATCCGCTTCGATCGCACCAAGGCCAGCCTTCGACGCGTGCCGCCGAAATTCAGCCAGGACACGCGCGCCGTCCTCGGCGAATTCGGCTATTCCAGGGGCGAGATTGACGCATTTATCGACAAGGGCGCGGTCTGCGGTCCTGAACGCAAGCGCTAAGCCGGAAAATTTGGCCTCGGAACTGCGTTCCTCGACGCACCGTGAACCGGACCGTTGTCGTTCGGTCAACGCGGCATGCTTTGCCGCCCGGCAGCCGCTCGTCTTCGCCTATTTTCGTACTTCCCTTGGCCGGGACTTACCTCATACGATAGTTTCGTTTATACGGTCATTTACATGTCATCCGGCGCTGCTATCGCGCGAAACGAAGATGACGACCCAACCCTGGAGGAAAATAACAATGGCACTTCGACAATTTGGCGGCGCTGCGGCAATCGCCGCTCTTATTGCGCTGGCAACGCCTGCCTACGCCGTGACGGAAGTCCAGTGGTGGCACGCGATGACCGGCGCCAACAACGACGTCGTGGTCAAGCTGGCCAACGACTTCAATGCCTCGCAGAGCGACTACAAGGTCGTGCCGACCTACAAGGGCGGCTATGCCGATGTCATGAACGCCGGCATCGCCGCGTTCCGGGCCGGCAATGCGCCTGCGATCATGCAGGTGTTCGAGGTCGGCACCGCCACCATGATGGCGGCCACCGGCGCGGTGAAGCCCGTGTACAAACTGATGGCCGAGACCGGCGAGAAGTTCGATCCGCAGGCCTATCTGCCGACCATCACCGGCTACTACTCGACCTCCAAGGGCGAGATGCTGTCGTTCCCGTTCAACTCGTCCTCCACGGTCATGTGGATCAACCTCGATGCGCTGAAGAAAGCCAACATCGCGGAAATTCCAAAAACCTGGCCGCAAGTGTTCGAAGATGCCAAGAAGCTGAAGGCGGCGGGCTATACCACCTGCGGCTTCTCGAACGCGTGGGCAACGTGGGTCAACCTCGAGCAGCTCTCGGCGTGGCACAACGTGCCGCTGGCCACCAAAGCCAACGGTCTCGATGGCTTCGACACCAAGCTCGTGTTCAACGGGCCGGTGCAGGTTCGCCATCTGCAGAACCTGATCGATCTGCAGAAGGACAAGACCTACGACTACTCGGGCCGCACCAACACCGGCGAAGGCCGCTTCACCTCGGGCGAATGCCCGATCTTCCTGACCTCATCGGGTTTCTTCGGCAACGTCCAGAAGCAGGCCAAATTCAACTGGACCAACGCCCCGATGCCCTACTACCCGGACGTCAAGGACGCTCCGCAGAACTCGATCATCGGCGGCGCATCGCTGTGGGTGATGGGTGGAAAATCGCCTGAAGTCTACAAGGGCGTCGCCAAGTTCCTCGCCTTCCTTTCGGACACCGACCGTCAGGTTGAGGTCCACAAGGCGTCGGGCTATCTGCCGATCACCAAGGCGGCGTATGCCAAGGCCAAGGCGGAGGGATACTACAAGGACCATCCGTATCTCGAAACGCCGCTGCTCGAACTCACCAACAAGCCGCCAACCGAGAACTCCCGCGGTCTGCGGCTCGGCAACATGGTTCAGCTCCGCGACGTCTGGTCGGAAGAAATCGAGCAGGCGCTGGCCGGCAAGAAGACCGCCCAGCAGGCACTCGATGCGGCCGTGGAACGCGGCAATGTCATGCTGCGTCAGTTTGAGAAGACGGCGGTTCACTGAGACGATGGCGTTGGTAGCAGGAGACGCATTTCTGCTACCATCCGCGAAGGTAGTCTCTGCTCCCCTCCCCCCGCACCTGCGGCGGGGAGGGGCCGGGGGTGGGGGGAGTTCATGACGTCTCGCCCGATCGACGAACGTGTGGCTCGCGCGCGGAGCCTCCGTCAGATTCCGACGGATGCAGAGCAAAAATTTTGGCAGCCGTCGCGAAAACTTCCGCTTGGCTCATCGCATGTGCGCCGACAAGCAACGATCCGACCCTGTTTCGCGGATTTCGCCTATCACACCACTCGAATCGTTATCGAGATTGACGGTGGACCGCACGCCGACAGCAGCGCCGATATTTTGCGAACGAAGTATCTCACGGCCGAAGGCTACCGCGTGCTGAGATTTTGGAACAACGACGTGCTCCACAACATCGATGGCGTGCGCGAGACCATCGCCAGCGCTTTCCGAGCTTCGCCCCCCACCCCTGACCCCTCCCCGCCGCAAGCGCGGAGGAAGGGGAACTAGTCATGCAAAAACAAACCGTTTTCCAGTCCCGCCTGTTGCCGTATGTGCTGGTCGCGCCGCAATTGGCGATCGTTCTGATTTTCTTTTACTGGCCGGCCGTGCAAGCGGTGATCCAGTCGTTCCTGCTGCAGGATGCCTTCGGACTGTCGACCAGCTTTGTCTGGTTCGACAACTACAAGGACGTGCTCGGCGCGCCGGAATATTTCGCCACCATCGTCCGCACCTTCGTATTTTCGTTTTTCATTGCGATATCCTCGCTGTCGCTGGCGCTGCTGCTGGCCGTGATGGCCGACAAGCCGCTGCGCGGCAGCGCGCTCTATCGCACCTTTCTGATCTGGCCTTATGCCGTCGCCCCGCCCGTGGTCGGCGTGCTCTGGGTATTCATGCTCAATCCGTCGCTCGGCATTCTGGCGCACGGCCTGCGGGCCATGGGCATCGACTGGAATCCGTTGCTGGATGGCAATCAGGCCGCATCGCTCATCATCCTGGCCGCGGCCTGGAAGCAGATTTCCTATAACTTCCTGTTCTTTCTCGCCGGATTGCAGGCCATTCCGAGCAGCGTGATCGAGGCCGCCGCGATCGACGGCGCCCGTCCGGCGCGCCGGTTCTGGACCATCATCTTCCCGCTGCTGTCGCCGACGATCTTCTTCCTGATCGTGGTCAACATCGTCTACGCCTTCTTCGACACCTTCGGCATCATCGACACCATCACCCGTGGCGGCCCGGCCGGTTCTACCGTGACGCTGGTCTACAAGGTTTATGAAGATGGCCTGCTCGGCGGCAATCTCGGCGGATCCGCGGCGCAATCCGTCATCCTGATGGGCATCGTGATCGCGCTCACCGCCATCCAGTTCCGCTTCGTCGAACGCAAGGTGAATTACTGATGGAAGCGCAACCGAATCTGTTCCCCGCGACGCATCCTGCTTCCCTCCCCGCCGCTCCGCAGGGAGAGGGATACAAGGGAGGACATCGCTAGATGGTCGAGCGTCAGAAATTCGGAAATCTGTTTCCGCATATCGTGCTGTGCATCGGCGTGCTGATCGTCGCGTTTCCGATCTATCTCGCGTTTGTCGCCTCGACACAGGATACGGCTACGATCGCCAACGGCCAGATGTCGCTGCTGCCGGGCAGCCATTTCCTGGAGACCTACTACAAAACGCTCTTTGTCGGCTCCTCCGGCACCACGCGCGAACCTGTCAGCATGATGCTGTTCAATTCGCTCGTGATGGCGATGTTGATCGCGGTCGGCAAGATCGCGATCTCGATCATCTCGGCCTATGCCATCGTCTATTTCCGTTTTCCGTTCCGCATGGCGATCTTCTGGCTGATCTTCATCACGCTGATGCTGCCGGTCGAGGTCAGAATCTACCCGACCTACAAGATCGTCGCTCAATTGCATCTGCTCGATACGTATGCGGGCTTATCCCTGCCGCTGATCGCATCGGCCACCGCGACGCTGCTGTTCCGGCAGTTCTTCATGACGGTGCCGGACGAACTGCTCGAGGCCTCGCGGATCGATGGCGCGGGGCCGTTCCGGTTCTTCTGGGATACGCTGCTGCCGCTGTCGCGCACCAATATGGCGGCGCTGTTCGTGATCCTGTTCATCCTCGGCTGGAATCAATATCTCTGGCCGTTGCTGATCACGACGCGCGACGACATGCAGACGATCCAGACCGGCATCCGCAAGATGATCGCGGCGTCAGACGCACTCACCGAGTGGCCGGTCGTCATGGCGACGGCGATCCTCGCGATGCTGCCGCCTGTCTTCATCGTGGTGGCGATGCAAAAGCTGTTTGTGCGCGGACTGGTCGAGACCGAAAAGTAGGATCCGAGATGGCTAATGTTATTCTGCGCGACGTCCGCAAGACCTATCCCGGCGGGTTCGAAGCCATCAAGGGCATCGACTTCGAGGTCGGCGACGGTCAGTTCTGCGTGCTGGTCGGACCGTCCGGCTGCGGCAAGTCCACGTTGCTGCGCATGGTCGCGGGCCTGGAGACGATCACCTCGGGCGAGATCGACATCGGGGGCCGGATCGTCAACGAGGTGGAACCTGCCGAGCGCGACATCGCCATGGTGTTCCAGAACTACGCGCTCTATCCGCACATGACCGTCTACAACAATATGGCCTACGGCCTGCGCAACCGCGGCATGGCCAAGCCCGAGATCGATACCCGCGTCCGCGAGGCCGCGCAGATTCTCGAAATCATGCCGATGCTCGAGCGCAAGCCGCGCCAGCTTTCCGGCGGTCAGCGCCAGCGCGTGGCGATGGGCCGCGCCATCGTGCGCCAACCAAAAGTGTTCCTGTCCGACGAACCGCTGTCGAACCTCGACGCCAAATTGCGTATCGCCATGCGCGTTGAAATCCGCAAACTGCAGCGCCGGCTCTCGACCACGTCGATCTACGTCACCCACGACCAGCTCGAGGCGATGACGCTGGCCGATATCCTCGT
>JAFEFK010000240.1 GCA_018240625.1 Pseudomonadota bacterium | reverse complement strand
GAGCCGTCCTCGTTCCGCCGGAACACGTCGCCCATGTGAAACCAGCCGCCACGAAAATCATGGGCATTGGCTTCGTCCGCTTGCCAATAGCCGGAAAACAGCGTCGCCCCGCGCATCGCAAGTTCGCCGGGCATGCCCGGCATGACCTCCTGGTCGGACGGATCGACAAGCTTGATCTGGCAGAATGCGCTCTGCTGTTTCGATAACCGCACGGGGATTTCGCCCGGCGCGATGAGGGCTCGCGTGGCCGGCGGCAGCCCGGTCTCGGTGGCACCGAAGCTGTTCAGATAGGGCGCCCGCAGCAGCGCGGTCACTTCCGCAATCGCATGCGGAGGAACCAGATCGGCCATCGCTCCGCACACGCGGACGCCTTTCACGATGGTAGCCTGCGCCTTCAGCGCGGCGGCAAACGCCTCCACCATGCCGGGGATCAGCACCAGCCAGCCGATTTCGTGACGCGCGACCGCGTCCAGCATGGGCTCGACCTGAAAACCATCGATCATGACCACCGTCCCGCCCCGCAGCAGGGTCGAGAGACTGTGATCGGTCGAAGCCATATGAAACATCGGTGCCCAGGCGACAAAGCTATCCCGATGCGAAATGCCTAATTCCGAGCTAAACACCAGGGACCGCGCAATCATCGCGCGATGTGAAATCACCGCGCCCTTTGGCAGACCGGTGGTGCCACTGGTGTAGAGGATCACCAGGCCATCGTCTGGTTCCGCTGCGATGGGCGCGTGGCGTGAGTGCTGTAGTTGCAGCAACCGTTCGTAATGCGATCCGAACTCGATGGTCTGGCGATCCTGATTCGGGGTCGAAAAACCGATGGATAGGTCCGCTTCGACGATCAAAAGCTTTGGGGACACCAACTCGACGCAATAGGTCAGTTCGCGTGACGACAGGCGCCAGTTGAGGCATGCGGTGATGACACCGAGATTCGCCGCCGCCAACTCGATCTCGATATATTCCGGACGGTTACGCGACAACAGCGCTATTCGATCGCCACGGCGCAGCCCACAAGCTGCCAGCATCGCCGTCGCGCGGTCAACGCGATCGAGGAGTTCGCCGTAGCTAATCTGCCGTCCTTGATGTTCGATCGCCGTCGAGGCCGATTGAATCTGTGCGCGGCTGCGAAACAATTCGCCGACCGTGGGACCTGAGCCCGCCGCGGCAACAAGAGAGCCCTTCAAATCGCCTGTCATATTTCCGTTTCCCGAGGCGTTTTTTGATTGACTTGTTGCGCCGGACGATTGCGCGGAAACTATACGCTTGCAGCACTATCCGATCAAACCTAAATTCTAACGTCTGTTCGAAACAGGCGATCGTCCGCCGTGCCTGGGCGATCAGCAGGCCGAAGCGGGCCTGCAAATAGCAAAAGGAGAGTTTCATGTCGGAGCGATACGCCGCCTATACCAAACTGAAGATCGACTATCCGTCGAAGCGGATCCTGCGGCTGACATTCGATCGCCCCGAGACCTATAATTCCGTCGATGCGCAAACCCATACCCAGCTCACGCATATCTGGCGCGATATCAATGACGATCCCGATATCAACGCGGTCATCGTCACCGGGGCCGGCAAGGCGTTTTCGGCTGGCGGCGATTTCGAGTTGATCAAAAGTATCCTCGACAATCCCAGCGCGCGGATGGCAACGTGGAAGGAGGCGAAGGATCTCGTCTACAACGTCATCAATTGCAACAAGCCGATCGTCTCCGCCATCAACGGCGTCGCGGTCGGTGCAGGCCTCGTGGTCGGCATCCTGGCCGACATCTCGATCTGCGGAAAGTCCGCGCGCATCGTCGATGGTCATACCCGACTGGGCGTCGCTGCGGGCGATGTCGCCTGCATCATATGGCCGCTGCTGTGTGGCCTGGCCAAGGCGAAATACTACTTGCTGACCTGCAAACCGCTGTCGGGGACCGAAGCCGAGCGGATCGGATTGGTGTCGTTATGCGTGGAAGACGCCGAACTGCAGAAAGTCGCGCTTGAAACCGCGGAGGATCTTGCGACCGGTGCGCAAAGTGCCATTCGCTGGACCAAATACGCCTTGAACAACTGGCTACGGGTTAACGGGCCGCTGTTCGATACCTCGACCGCGCTGGAAATTCTCGGCTTCACCGGCGCCGAGGCGCGAGAGGGGCTGGCGTCCCATCTTGAGAAGCGCAAGCCGGTGTTTCCACCGGATTGCCCGATCTGAGCCGCCAAGCACATGAGAAGGCTGGGCGACGCCTGGCCTTCTTCAGGTCACATTGCAGCGAGCTT
>JAFEFK010000023.1 GCA_018240625.1 Pseudomonadota bacterium | reverse complement strand
CCTGGATTTGAACCAGGATAAAAAGCTTTGCACAGCTCCCGCGTAGACACTTCCGCCACCGGGCCGTGGATATATTCCGAAACAATCCGGTGAAGTCGAGCGAATGCTTAACGTAAGGTTAATTGCGGTTCTGGCGCGTGAATAGGAGCGTGCTAACTCCGGACCATGCGGATTTAGCCGTGTTCGATTCATGGATCCGCTCCATTCAAAATCACGGCCGACCCTGCGGCCGTCGTCATGTGAGATCGTCCGGGGATCGCGCACGTTATCGGCCGTCCGGTTCCATCGTTGCGTGCACGGACAATTCGTGCGGCCGCGCCGTGTTCGCGAAAGATTTCGGCGTGACGTGCGAGGCGCGGAAAGCGCAGCATTTTTCACGTCAGCGAGATCGGCTGAGAATTCGTCCGCGTTGCGTTTCGGAATGCGGAGTGATGGAGGCGGGACCGAGGCATAATTCCGGCGGGGTCCTTCATCGCCCATTCAGTCGCAGTGAGATGAAATCCAGCCTCAACGTTGGAGAGGAAATCAACATGAAACTCTTGGCTTCTGCCGTTGTCGTCATCGGTCTCGGCATGGCATCCGCTCAGGCGATGCCTGTCGCACCGCTTCAGGATACTGCCGGGTCGGTCACGCAGGTCGGTTGGCGCTGCGGACCGGGCGCCCATATCAATCCGTGGGGCCGCTGTGTGCCCAACAGGCGCTTCTATCGCGCGTATGGCTACTATGGTGCACCGCGGTTTTACGGCTGGCACCATGGCTGGCGTCACCGTCATTGGCGCCGCTGGTAATTTGACGACAGGAAAGCCCGCAAATCGCGGGCTTTTTCTTTGGGCTTCTCGCAGATGCGCCGTTTCCACGGAGTGCGGCGGGCGCTCGCATCTCGCGCGCGCCGAAGTTCGTCGTGAAAAGGGAGGTGGAGGCCCAGCCTGGATTTGAACCAGGATAAAAAGCTTTGCACAGCTCCCGCGTAGACACTTCCGCCACCGGGCCGTGGATATATTCCGAAACAATCCGGTGAAGTCGAGCGAATGCTTAACGTAAGGTTAATTG
>JAFEFK010000239.1 GCA_018240625.1 Pseudomonadota bacterium | reverse complement strand
TGCTGGATCAGTCCGCAGCCGCGTTGACGGCCGCTGCGGCACGTCTCGCGGCTGGTGGCACGGTTACCAAGGCTACGACGGCAGCAACGTCGGCGGCTGTGGCTGGTGGAGCGACCGCATTCGGCGGCTTTGCATTGCCTGCCACGATCGCCGGTTCGCTTGCGGTGCCGGCGATCGCAGCATATCTGGCGTGGCAACAAAACAAGGCCAATCCCACGGCCAAGCCGAGCGAGATCGTGGGCGGCGATGGCGACATGGCCTGGGCCGCGAACTTCGGTGCGGCGTTCGATAAGCCGTCGCCGCACGGGCCGTTCACCTTGCATCCGTTTCCGGGTGGCACTGCTGCCACCTATGGCACGGCCGAACCGGCGAAAGCGGAGGTGGTTGGCAACGCCACGCTCGACATCAACGTGCAGGTGTCGCCGTCGGCCGATTTCATGGCCAAGGTCGATCAGCGCGTCGACAACAAGATTAATGCGTTCCGCGCCTCCGGTGCGGCGGCCTCCGGCTCGACCGGCTCGACCGGGCGATCCATGCCCGAGGCGGTGGCTGCGCCGTGAGGTTGTGATACGCTCGAAAACGATGGCGAACAGAAAAGATAGCCGACGGCCGCCGCTGACCCAACGCCCCAAGGATGACCCTTGGGTTGACCCTGATGACGCGCCCGAGATCACCGATGAATGGCTCGACCGCGCTGAAATCCGCAAGGGGGACCGCGTGATACGGCCCGGCCGGCCGCCGCTCAATCTGCCGCCGCTGAAACCTTCGCCCCATCGCGCCGCGGACATCGTGCGCGCTTCTCAGAAGGCTATCGCCGCGGGGCGTGAGGTGGCTTTGCCGAAGGCCACGGCGGCGCGGATCATGGAAGGCGAGAATCCGGTCAAGGTGATCCGCGAATGGCGGGGTATCTCTGCGGCAGAACTTGGAAAAGCCGCCGGGATCGCGCTCGATGATGTATCCAATATCGAAGATGGCCGGCGCGGCACAAAAACAGCGGAACGGGACCGCATCGCCGCTGCGCTTCGGGTGCCGGCCGAACTCCTGAATTAGCGGCGCTCTAGAAAAGGGTGGCGCGGCCCGAACGGCCGCTTGCCCGACTCTGCGAAATGGGGTGAGATGTCCGTGGGCTTGATAACCCGGACGAAAGCTACAGACCGCATTCCCTGGCAGGAATTGCCCGTTCGCTTGGCGGCGAAGGGCGGCGGTCGAATGAAGGCAGCGCATTGGCGTGCGCTCCAACCTGGCCTTTATGGCCGGGAGGGCCGCGCCATGTCCAGAGCCGAAAGGCTTAAAAGCGCCGCCGCCTGTAGCTTTCGCAGGTTATCAACTCCCGGCTGCCGGCCCGTCGCCGGCGCGCGGCCTTGATAAGCCAAAACCCGAAAGCACATCCCATGAAAACCGATCATGATGGCGTTGCCGCCGCTGCCGACATCCCGGCCGCGTCCGGCATTGTATCCACATCAACCATCAAGAGGCGTTCCATGTTGCGTATCGTTCCGAAGATTCCACAATCGTCGAAATCCGGTCAACCCACCACGCTGGTCGCTCTGGTCACCGCGCTGGCTCAGATGAAGGTTGCTTTCCGCGAAGTGTCCCAGCGGCATGAGGCTCTGTCGGCCGAATACGAAGTCACTTTGCCACCTGTTCCGGATGTGTTGCTTTACACCAAGCGCGATTGGCAACTTTTCGGTGTATCATTGAGGATCGGTGCCTCGCTTCCGGATCACGTCGATCGTTTTCGGTCCTTCCTCAAACATCCATCCGGCACCTATCGCGTGTCCGGAGGTAAATTGAGCTTCCATGAACGTCGCGACGTAAAAGCGCGTGCAGCGGAAATCATTCAGGCTTGCGAGGCTTGGCGACGAGCGCAAGACGAACATTCGCGCGCGATCGGCTTGATGGGTGTCTGCAATGATCTCGATGAGGTTTTGCTTAGTCAGGCCGATCTATCCCAACGCATCAGCAGGATACGCGTGCAATCCCTTGATGGCTTGAAGTTGAAGGCCGTCGCCGCGCGCGCGTGCGACCACAAATGGCAGGCCGACCTGATCAACGAATCGATCGTACGCGACCTCAACACCCTGACGAAATCGCCGTCGCCACGCGCGCCGGCGAGCTCGAGGCCAAAAGCGCGGGTGGCGTAACGATTCAAAAAAGCCGCTGTTGGCGCGGGTTAGTTGAAAAAGTGTCCGCCCCTTCTTGACCGGAAGGCCCGGCCTTGACATAACCCCGGACGCCTCGAAAGGGACGCGATAAACCCCGCCCGTCA
>JAFEFK010000238.1 GCA_018240625.1 Pseudomonadota bacterium | reverse complement strand
GTGTCCCGTGCCAGAACGATGTGCTCGCCACCCTGCGAATTTTCAATAAACGCAACGATTACGACGAGCGCATGTCGGCGACGTTGTAGCCCGAAGAAGTTGAATCCGCCGGAAGCCATCGCCAAGCTGACGCGTCTCGCACTCAGGGATGCTCAGTCGGTAATTTCCATCGCCCAGAATCGCCCGTAGGGCGATGACGGCTTCGCGACCGACGCGACGCCGACGCGTCGGGCGCCGGGTATCTGAAGATTTTCGCGATGCTCGGGACTGGCATCCCATTGCTTGATGGTTTCCGCGCAGGTCCGAAAACCGGCCGCGACATTTTCCGCCGCAAGCCGGCGACGGACGGGCTTGATCCGGACAAAAAAATTGCCGTCGACATCATGACTCACCTTTTCTGCACGCGCCATCGCCGCGGCCTGCCGATGAGCAATTCCGTCAAGCGCGGCATCGGCGCGAACGGCTGACAAACCGTGCGCACGGCGATAGGCGCTGATCTGCGCCGCGCAACCATCCGCGTGCGCGCTGTTCGTCATCGTGGCCAGCAGCATGACGGATGCTATCGAAACTAACCTCATGTGATCAACCTCCCGCGCCCAGCCGCAAGTTCCATGATCCCGCCAACGAGTGACGGCAGTGCCCGCCTGGAACATCGCGCCACGCGAGCCGTTAGCCGGAATGGTTCAGGGAGATACTTTATGGCAAACGATAGCTCCGGCGATATCGACCGCGCATGGAACCTGATGGAAAAAATCGGTTTTGCAATGCTCGTAACCCACGATAACGGCAGACTGCGTTCACGACCCATGCGCGCATTCGCCGAACGCGAGAACAACGCGATCTACATGCTGAGCGATGCGCGACGGCATAAAGACAATGAGATCGCGAGCAATCCCGAAATCAATCTCTCGTTCGCCGATGCCGGAGACCAGAAATATGTTTCCGTTACGGGAACGGCAGCGGTTTCCAACGATCGCGCGAAGATCCGGGAGTTATTCTCGACTCCGGCCAAGGCATGGTGGGACAACGCCGACGATCCGAATATACGCGTCCTCAAGATAACGCCGCACGACGCAGAGTTCTGGGACACACCAGGCTCCGTCATCAGCTACGTCAAGATGGCGGCAGCCGCAGTGACCGGCATGCGTCCGGACATTGGCACCAACCGCAAGGTGGCAATCTAAATGGGCATCGATCCGAGCGACGTACCACCGGTCAAACCGGGAAGCCCTGTGGAACCGCCGCGCGAAGACCCGCCGGGAAATCCACGGCCCGAAATCCCGCCGCCGATGCGAGATCCCGGCGAGCCGGCGCAGCCGCAAGAACTGCCGGGCCAGATGCCGGATGAGATGCCGACGCGGGGGCCTGATACGCCGGCCGGGCCACCGCCTGCGACAGATGCGCACGCATAAAGCATACATATAGGCATACGCAGCGGACTCGAGATGTGAATGCGGCGTGAACGCCGCACCGCTGTTACCAAAACGTATTTAAAATAAATCGATCTTCGCTGCTGATCGCTGCCACATTCCAGCCTAATCGTTATCGGTTGATCGAAGCGCCGCTAACGCCGTTCAGCAAGCATTCCGTTTGTTGTCGAAATTTTTGTTGGGACAGATTGCCATGACAAACCTTCGCCTGATGCTGCTTGCCACCTCGGCTCTTACGCTCGCGCCGTTGATGACAACGCCATCGCATGCGCAATCCGCGCCGGTCACGCTCGCGCAAGCCGCGCCGTCCGCGGAAACCGGACCCGACGGAAAGCCGAAGGCGCCACCGAAAGGTCCGCCTCCGAAGGCTGCTCCACCGGCACATACAGCGCCGCCTCCCGCCGCGACGCAACGACCCGTAGCTCCGCCTCCTCACGCCGAACCGCCTCGTGCGCCGCCTCCCCCTGCAGCCGTGCGCCCGGCGACACCGCCGCCTCCGCATGTGACCCCACCGACGGCTGCGCAGCCACGCCCGGCGACACCTCCGCCACACATAACGCCACCCACCCCACCGGCTGCGCCGAAAGCGGCGCCCGCGCCACAACCGACGACGCCTCCGGCCGCCCCGAAACCGCCCTCACCTCCGGCTGCAGCAAAACCGGCTCCGACAGCGCCCGCCCCAGTCGGACAGCCAAAAGCCGCGCCGTCCACGATGCCTCCCACCAGCGTGGAGCCCGAGGCGACACGCCGCGAGGAAGGAGGCCGCAGGGTCGGGGAGCCCGGCCGTGACCGTAGGGGACCTGGAACTCCCGGTGGCCGCCCGAATGGCACCCCGCCCGCGCAGACGACACCCCCTGCGCCCGGCGCGCCAACGGCAGCGCCAACCAACGCACCCCCGCCCGCAGCCGCCCCCAACGGGGCGGGCGCGCCGACGGCTACTCCGCCAGTCGGCCCGAACGGAACAAAGGCGGCTCCCCAGGCACCTCCTGGCGGCCAGACCGCGTTGCCGCCCGGTGCGCCGGTCTCCCGTCATGGACCGCCTACCGTTACAGCCCCGCTTCCGCCCCCACCGCCGGTGAGCGCGCAAGCGCTGAAGCCGATCGCGCCCGGAGCAGCTCCGCAGGGGCCACGCAACATCGAGGCCTTCCGCAGCGAACGCCGGGAAACCGATCAGGGCGGACGCAAGGTATTCACCGAGCCCGGACGCGTCATCGTGGTCGACCCGAGCGGCCAGTCGTTCATCCGGCACAACGAGGAGGATCGCTTCCGCTACGGCGCGCGCGACATCCGGCAGGAGCGGGTCGGCAACGACACCCGTACGATCGTGGTTCGGCCTGACGGGACGCAGATCATCACCGTGAGCGATCGCGATGGGCGGCTGCTGCGCCGTATCCGCCGCGATCAGCGAGGCCGCGAGATTATCCTGATCGATAACAACTATCGCGGCGTGGGCGCGGCGGTCGCGGCAGGCGTGGTCGCAGGCGCGATCGGCGGCTATTTCGTCTCACTGCCTCCGCCGGTCATCACCATCCCGCCGGATCGCTATATCGTCGAAGCCGAAGGCGCACCCCCCGATCTGATCTACGACACGCTGATCGCGCCGCCGGTGGAACGGATCGACCGCCGCTATACGCTCGATGAAATCCGCTACAGCCCTGCGGTGCGCGAGCGCATGCGCAGCATCGATCTTGACAGCATCAACTTCGCAACCGGGTCGTGGGATATTCCTCCGGATCAAGCCGCGAAGCTGCAGGTGATCGCCGATGGCCTCAACCGGGCTATCGCGCGCAACCCGCAAGCGGTGTTCCTGATCGAGGGCCACACCGATGCCGTGGGCTCCGATGTCGACAATCTGTCGCTCTCGGATCGCCGGGCTCAGTCGGCCGCGGAATTGCTGACGCAGCAATTCAACGTGCCGCCTGAGAATCTGACGTCGCAAGGCTATGGCGAGCAGTATCTGAAAGTGCAAACCGACGGCCCGTCACGCGAGAACCGTCGTGTCACCATCCGCAACATCACGCCGTTGCTCAATGGTGGAACGTCATTGCCGCCGCCACCGCCGGGCACAGCGCCGCCGCGCCGCTGACGCCGACAGTGCACAAAAGCCACGCAACAAAATGGCCGGGGGCAATCCCGGCCATTTTTTGTTGTGATGCGAATATTCCATACATCGCCGTCATTGCGAGCAAAGCGAAGCAATCCAGAAGCTGCGGAGAGAGATGGATTGCTTCGTCGCTACGCTCCTCGCAATGACAAATACGGAATATCAACTCGAGCGATTAATTTATGAGCCCAATATCCGCTTGCGCTGGACGAGCGTGCGCAGCGCGTCGAGCTTGATGATGGCCAGCGGCGGCACGATCGGCGCAGGCGCGCCCCGCGGATCAGCTCTTGTCGTTCTCGAGCTTGGGAATGTTCGCGCCCTCCGGAGCCGAGATCAAACCCGTCTTCGCGTAGAGATGCAGCTTGCCGCGGGTGTCTGATATGTCGAGGTTGCGCATGGTCAACTGGCCGACGCGGTCCGCCGGCGTGAACGCGGCACCCTCGACCTTCTCCATGCTCAATCGCTCCGGCGCGTAGGTCAGGTTGGGGCTCTCGGTGTTCAGGATCGAATAGTCGTTGCCGCGACGCAGTTCGAGCGTCACCTCGCCGGTGATGGCGCGCGCGACCCAGCGTTGCGCCGTTTCGCGCAGCATCAGGGCCTGCGAATCGAACCACCTTCCTTGATAGAGCAATCGGCCAAGCCGCATGCCGCTGATCCGGTATTGCTCGATGGTGTCTTCGTTGTGGATGCCGGTGACGAGGCGTTCGTAGGCGATGTGCAGCAGCGCCATGCCGGGCGCCTCGTAGATGCCGCGGCTCTTCGCCTCGATGATGCGGTTCTCGATCTGGTCGCTCATCCCAAGGCCATGCCGGCCGCCGATGGCATTAGCCTCGAGGAACATCGCGACGGGATCGGCGAAGGTTTTGCCGTTCAGCGCGACGGGCTGGCCTTCTTCGAACCGCACCGCGACCTTTTCCGCCTTGACGCTACAGTCGTCGCGCCAGAACGGAACGCCCATGATCGGGTTGACGATGGTGATGCCGCTGTCGAGATGTTCGAGATCCTTGGCCTCGTGCGTCGCGCCCAAAATATTACTGTCGGTGGAATACGCCTTCTCGGCGCTCATCTTGTAGGCGAATCCGTTGGCGGTCATGAACGCTGACATTTCCGCACGGCCGCCCAGTTCGTCGATGAACTGCTGATCGAGCCACGGCTTGTAGATCCGCAAGTCCGGATTGGTGAGCAGTCCATAGCGATAGAACCGCTCGATATCGTTGCCTTTGTAAGTGGAGCCATCGCCCCAGATGTTGACGCCATCTTCCTTCATGGCCGATACCAGCATCGTGCCGGTCACCGCACGGCCGAGAGGCGTGGTGTTGAAATAGGCGATGCCGCCGGTCGAGACGTGGAAGGCGCCGGATTGGATGGCGGCGATGCCTTCGTGGACCAGTTGCGTACGGCAATCCACGAGGCGCGCTTTCTCGGCGCCGAAATCCATGGCTTTACGCGGAATCTCGTCGTAGTCGGCCTCGTCGGGCTGGCCGAGGTTTGCGGTATAGGCGAAGACGCGCGCGCCCTTCTGCTTCATCCACAGCAGCGCCGCTGACGTGTCGAGCCCGCCGGAAAAAGCGATGCCGACATTTTCTCCCTTGGGCAGGCTTTTCAGGATGGTACTCATGAAGCGTCCAATCGACCGAATGTCATTGCAGTTTGCGGTACGCGAATATCAAACTTACCGTCGCCGGGCACGCGTTTAGTAGCGGTGACGGGACGAATGTTTCTCAGAGCAACGGCGCCGGACCGACGTCGCGGCCCCGCCATCGCTGCAGCATCCGGTAGCCAGGCCACGCGAACCGCGTCAACGCGGCATCGATGTCAGCGTCGCTCAATCGGGTCGATGGCCAACGATAGATATAGCCGTGAACCAGCCAGATCACGAGAAACGCGACGATTCCGGCTGCGGCCACATCGGTGAAAAAATGTCCGCCGAATGCCATCCTGAAAAGGCTGGTGAGCACGCCGAACGTCACGGCACCCGCATAGGCCAGCGGCCGCCATGCGGGCGGGGTCAGCGCGGCGGGTGCGAGCGTCCAGAACGCGGTGGCGCCCTCGCCCGAAAAGAACGAGCAATTTTTCGGGCATTGACCGCGAGGATCCCACCACGCCACGAATTTCCAGGGACCGTTGAATTCCGTCACCGCCACGGGACGCGGCCGGCCCCAGTGCTGCTTGAATGTCAGATTGGTGAGAATTCCCGCGCTCAGAGTCAGTGTGATCAGCAGAAAGGCGACCGTGCGGCCTGCTATGAGAAGCGGCCGATCCGGCCGGAACATCTTGAAAACCAGCGCGACGATCGCGGGTACCGCGAACGCCCATGCGATCCACATCGCAGCAAAGCGGGAGAACGACGCAAAACCGCTCGCCTTGAGCGAGAAGGCTTTCGTCGCCGGATCATAGAACTGCGCGCTGAGGCGCAGATCGAGTTCGGGATGCAGCCCGAACACGGTACCGACGACAATCGCGATAACGAGTACGACGATCAATGCAGGTCTGTTCATGCCGCGCGGTTTAGCCGACAACGGCTGACATGAAAAGACCGGCCACCCTCAAGTTCGCGGCAAATCGGGCGGTCGGGACTGACGCGAGGGCTGACGCCATAGACCGGCATTGCGGCCCGCGATCAGCCAGTAGGTGAAGCCGGCGACGATCCCCGCACCGGTCATGATTTCGAGATGGCGGCGCACGACGCCCTCGAAGTGCATGGTCGCCGGGTCGAACGGAATCAGGCCGAGATAACAGGCGGCGCCGCAAATCGCGCCGCCGATCGCGTAAGCCAGCACACTGCGGACGTAAAAGGCTTCTGTGATCAGCACAACGATCAAGGCCGGAATCAATGCAAAGCCACTCACGAAGATAAATCCGAAGCCGAGGATAATATTGAATGCGTCGGTATCGGGCGGTTCGATTCCAAGATCGGAGAACTGCGGATATAGCAGCGCAATGACAACGATCATTCCCGCCACGAAGCAGGCGCCCAGAAACCCGAAAAAGATCGCGAACAGCCGGCCGATCACTGCCATAACTGCCCTTCATTTTCGCTTGGCAGAGACACGCGTGTCACGCGCAGAGCCTCTGATCCAGGAGAGCTGTTAATCACTTCCGCTCGTGCCCGCGAAGGCGGGCATCCAGCGACAAAAATCTGGACTCCCGCTTTCGCGGGAGCGAGCGGCTTAACCCGAAGCGATCACACTCCAGACTGCCCATCAGTCCGTCATCGCCATGGCGCGTAAGGCCTGACGCTCGCGCGCCGACAATTTTTCAGTCTCTGACTTGAGTTGGCCGCAGGCAGCGAGAATATCGCGGCCACGCGGCGTGCGCACCGGCGAGGAATAGCCGGCGTTGAAAACATATTCGGAGAACTTCTCGATCTGATCCCAGTCCGAGCATTCATATTTCGTGCCCGGCCACGGATTGAAGGGAATCAGATTGATCTTGGCATGGATGCCCTTCAACAGCTTGACGAGCAGCTTGGCGTCATCGAGCGAGTCGTTGACGCCCTTCAGCATCACATATTCGAACGTGATCCGCTTGGCGTTGGTTGCCGCGGGATAATCGCGGCACGCTTGCATCAGCTCGGCGATCGGGTATTTCCGGTTCAGCGGCACCAGCTCGTTGCGCAACTCGTCACGCACCGCATGCAGCGATATCGCCAGCATGACACCGATTTCCTCGCCGGTACGGACGATGTTCGGCACCACGCCGGAGGTCGACAGCGTGATGCGGCGCTTCGAGATGCCGATGCCTTCATTGTCGGCGACGATCAGCAGCGCGTCGCGCACCGCCTCGAAATTGTACAGCGGCTCGCCCATCCCCATCATCACGACATTGGTGACGAGGCGATTGTTCTTGTTTTCCCCTCCCCCATCGCCCGTCAAAGACGTGCGTGAACGCCCTGATGGTGGGGAGGGGTCAGGGGTGGGGGTAGAGCAACGAGCTCTGGACTCGTGATTAGAGCTACCCCCCTCCCCAACCCTCCC
>JAFEFK010000237.1 GCA_018240625.1 Pseudomonadota bacterium | reverse complement strand
GGGTCATCAGCATCGGATGAGAAAAATCAACCGGCGTCACTTCGCCGGAGGTAATGACGACCCGCGCGCCCATTCTGGTCCAACCGAACATCTTTACGGCAAAACTCATGGGCATGCGGATACACCCATGCGATGCCGGATATCCCGGGAGCACGCCCGCATGCATCGCGATGCCGGACCAGGTAATACGTTGCATGAAAGGCATCGGCGCGTTGCTATAGATATTCGAGCGGTGCCATTTCTGCTTTTGGATGACGCTGAAGACGCCTAGTGGCGTCAAGTGACCGCGCATGCCGGTAGATACCGGCGTTTCAGCGAAGAAGCCGTTGGCGTCGTAAATTCTCAATGTCTGCCGGTCGATGGAAATGGCAATGATCAGCGGGCCTTTGGGCTTGCGGGCCTCCTTGCCGGCAGCTTGGGATTTCGCGAGGCGACGATCTTTTTCCTGTTTTGGTGCACGCTTTGCAGGATGTAGGGGAAGCGCGTCGAGGGTGTCCGACCAGAAAATCCGGTCTTGCGCATGCAGAGGTGATCCCAACCCCATAAGTGCGGCGGCCATCAAACCAAATACCAGACGGACGAAACGGTAACGCGTTAGTCCGCTTAGTGGGAAATCGTTCAGAAATGGAAGATGCGGTGTCACTTGAAATGAAGTTCGATGCTCGTCCACGACCACTTTCCTCGAATCTCGGTTCATATATTGGTGTCGTAGACGCCCATTCGTTCACCAGCGCAGCCAGCCGATGGTCGGTTCGGTCAAAACTAGTTTGAATTCCTTCACACGAGTCTAATGACCGGGATTAGGCGGTAGACGTCTTTCGGCGGAGACTCGTCGATCCTACATTGGGCCGGACCCCGCAAACGGAGCAGATGATGACATTCCAAGGCCCGGCTTATTGTGACACGCGTCGAACCATTGGAACTTCTTGGGCCTTGGCCATTCTGGTGTTCGCGCTATTTGCGGGGTCGCTAGCGCGTGCTGCGGACGAGCCTGACCTGATTTTCCGCCGTTCGACGGTCTTCAAGCTGCTGAGCCCGAATGACAAGCTTGCGACCTATGGCGTCGATGACCCGGAGATCGAGGGGGTCGCGTGCCATTTCACCGTGCCGGAGAAAGGCGGCATCAAAGGCTGGCTG
>JAFEFK010000236.1 GCA_018240625.1 Pseudomonadota bacterium | reverse complement strand
CTTGAGCGCGCGTTCCGCGCTCATCTGAACACGGTGGAGTGGACGCCGGTTTTCCTGCCATCGATGTGGCTATTCGCGATCTACTGGAGCGTGCCCTGGGCCGCCGGGCTCGGCGCACTTTGGCTGATCGGCCGCATCATCTATTTCGTCGGGTACCTTTCCGGTCCGGCCAAACGGTTTCCGGGCTTCTTCATCCAATCGAGCGCAACCTTTGCATTGCTGCTCGGTGCGCTCGGACGAATTCTGTACCTCGCAATCTGATTGCCACGGAGCACCGCCAGCTATCGCTCCGGCGACTGCACGTGCTCCGGCCGCACGCCGACCGCGAGGAAGCGCGCGGTCAGGCCTTGCAGGAACGGCACGGCATTCACGATACGGATCGGCAATGGCGGCTTCAGCGGTTCGTTGCCCGGCTTCAACGCTGCGCTGATGATGTTGTTCTGAACGATCACCTGCATGGCCTGCGTCATCCGCATCGGAAATTCGCGCCGCTGCTGCACCTCCGCAAGATCGTTGTCGCTCACCGGCCCGCGCGCCAGCTTCGCGGCCAGCAGATTTGCCGCCGCCACCGCATCCTGCACCGCGATGTTGACGCCGACGCCGCCGACCGGCGACATCGCATGCGCGGCATCGCCGATGCAGAGCAATCCCGGCCGGGTCCACGTCTTGAGCCGGTTCACGGCAACCGTCAGCAGCTTGACGTCATCCCAGCTTCTGACATCGCCGATGCCGGATTTGATATTCGGCGCCAGAGCCACGACCGCTGCGCGGAAGGCATCAAGTCCCCTGGCCTTCACCGCATCGTATTGCCCCTTGGCGATGACATAGGCGCACTGCCAGTAGGTGCCGCGATCGAGCGTCACCATCATCCGGCCGGGTTCGATGCGCGCGAACACGCTCTCCTCGTTCGGCCCCTTGCTGGCGCGAAACCACAACACGTCCATCGGCGCGCCGATCTCATCGACCTCGAGTCCCGCGCTCGGTCGCACCACCGAATGCCGGCCATCGCAGGCCACGGTGAGATCGGCTCGAATTTCCAGCGATCCCTGCGCATCCGTGGCCTCTACGCCTACTACGCTGTCGCCGTCGTGGATCAGCCCGATGGCTTCAGTGCTCATCATCACCTTGAGCGATGGAAAGCGCTGCCCCTTGTCGCGCAGGAAATTCAGAAAATCCCACTGCGGCATGAATGCGATGAACGGATATTTCGCGCCGCTGCGGCCGACATCGGCAATCCGCACCCGCGTCTTGCCGAAATAACCCTCGAGCTTCTGCAATTTGTCATGCGGAATTTTCAGGAAGTCGTCGATCAGCCCGAGTTCGTCCATCACCTGCAGCGTCGAGGGGTGCACGGTATCGCCGCGAAAATCCCGGAAGAAGTCGGCATGCTTTTCCAGCACCACCGTATCGACCCCGGCGCGCCCAAGCAGATAGCCGAGCATCATGCCGGCGGGGCCGCCGCCCACGATGCAGCAACGGGTGGTGATCGTTCGCGCCCGCCGCTGCGGTTCGCGGGAACTGCCTGCGTCCATCATTGTGCTCCTGCCAGCCGCCCTGTTCGCGTCACACCCATTCAACCGGCAAAGCTCGTCAGCCCGGCGTCGGCCAACATCGCAGCCAGCGTAACCGGATATATCGTCTCGGCGCTCGCGCGCAATTCATCCGCCGACCACCACTTGTGTTCGGTCATGACCTCCGCCTCGAGGTCGGTCCATCCGGTACGGCTTAATGCCGTGACCTCTGTGCGAACCAGAAAATAGGATTCGTGGGCGATCACGAATTCGCCATCGGGCATTTGCAGCCTGAACGAACGGCTGCCGACGATCGGGCCGACATCCTCAACGGTCATGCCTGTTTCCTCCCCCAGTTCGCGGATCGCGGCCGCGGACAACGACTCACCGGGTTCGACGCCGCCGCCCGGTGTTCCCCAATACTTCTGGCCTGCAAGCGGCCCCTGACGATGCACGAAATAAAACAGAAGCAACCGCTCGCCGGGATCGATCACAAGCAGTCGTGCTGCATGCCGATGACGCAAACCGCCGGCCTCAGTTACCTCCATTAGTGAGAATCCATTCTGCCCCTGACGCTCTCGATCTCAGATACGCTCCCGTCGCGATAGGTCAATTCCACCGACACCGATTTTGTCGCCGCCGGAAGCTTCAGACAGGGCATTGCCCTCGTGCGGAATGGCGCGGGGATCACGGGGATCGCAGGGCGGCATCTTGAGCCCCTGATCCGACACCACCGAGTCAATACCGACCGCAGCATCGCCGCGGCATTCCGCTGCCAGGCGCTTCCTTCGTCGTCAACGGCGCAGCCCAAGCGTCCGAAACCGCCCTCACCACCCTCACCGCAGAAATGAAACAGCGGAACGGCTGGTCGGCTGCGGCGAGCTTCGAAGGCGAGTTTTCGAACGTCACTTGGTCCTGCGCCGGCAGGGGCGTGCTGCGGTATCACTGGTAATTTCCGGACATCTTTCGAACCGGATATGACGGTTTTGCCGTTATTTATGCGGAAACATTAAGCTTTTTCAGCTTATTTGCCGTCTCCAAGATTGACTTTGGCCAATTGGACCCTATGTTCCGGCCAACGCGGCCCGGGACCGAACACGATTCCCCGGTGAGCCGCCCGTCAGCGTAAGTCAGAGCCCCCTCGCTTTTTTAAAGCACGCCGTTCAGGGGTTGAGCGCGACAGCCTGCTACCTTCGATTCCGAACGGCGGTTTCGATCAGAGGCTCAATGTCTTTTTCCCATCTCGGTTTGTCCGACAAGGTGCTCGCTGCCGTTGCAGCCACCGGCTACACGACCCCTACCCCCATTCAGGAACAGGCGATCCCCCACGTTCTGGCGCGCCGCGATGTTCTCGGCATCGCCCAGACCGGCACCGGCAAGACCGCCGCCTTCGTCCTGCCCATGCTCACCTTGCTCGAGAAAGGCCGCGCCCGGGCCCGAATGCCCCGCACGCTGATCCTCGAGCCGACCCGCGAACTCGCCGCCCAGGTCAAGGAACAGTTCGACAAGTACGGCGCGGGCCAGAAGCTCAACGTGGCCCTTTTGATCGGCGGCGTCTCGTTCGGCGACCAGGACCTCAAGCTGACGCGCGGCGTCGATGTGCTGATCGCAACTCCAGGCCGCCTGCTCGACCACACCGAACGCGGCGGCTTGCTGCTCACCGGTGTCGAATTGCTGGTGATCGATGAAGCCGACCGCATGCTGGATATGGGTTTCATTCCCGATATCGAACGCATCTGCAAGCTGGTGCCATTCACGCGGCAGACCCTGTTCTTCACGGCGACGATGCCTACCGAAATCCGGCGCATCACCGATGCCTTCCTGCACAATCCGGAGAAAATCGAGGTCTCCAAGCCGGCAACCGCGGCAGTGACCGTGGCGCAGTCTCAAGTCAGTTGCGGCCGCGAGCCGCACGAAAAGCGTGAAGTGCTGCGCCAACTGCTGCGCGACGCCAAGGATCTCAAGAACGCGATCATTTTCTGCAATCGCAAGCGTGACGTAGCGGTCGTCTATAAATCATTGCAGAAACACGGCTTCAGCGTCGGCGCCCTGCATGGCGATATGGACCAATCGGCGCGAACCGCCTCGCTCGATCAATTCCGCAAGGGCGAACTTCCGCTATTGGTCGCCTCCGACGTGGCCGCGCGCGGTCTCGACATTCCAGAAGTCAGCCACGTCTTCAACTTCGACGTGCCGCATCATCCAGATGATTACGTCCATCGTATCGGCCGCACCGGACGCGCAGGCCGTACCGGCACCGCGATTTCGATCGTCTGCCC
Source organism: Pseudomonadota bacterium (assembly GCA_018240625.1). Lineage (GTDB taxonomy): Bacteria > Pseudomonadota > Alphaproteobacteria > Rhizobiales > Xanthobacteraceae > Nitrobacter. The sequence goes on along the minus strand of JAFEFK010000236.1, from coordinate 572 downwards.
CGCCGATTTCAAATCCGTCGCCGCGATCGAGAAGCTGACGGGCCAGCCTATTCCCAAAGCCGAGTCCGGTGTCTCCGCGAGCGAGCATGCCGGGATGGATTCCGGCGCCGAAAGGCCGGCGGAACGGCCGTCGCGATCCCGCCATGCGCGCGGCAAGGGCGATGAGTCCCGCGCCCGCGACGGCAAGCACGAAGGGCGCAAGCCGCGCCGCGAGTCACGACGTTCCGGCAGTGATCGCCCGAGAAACGAGCCAAGGCATGAGGCACGGCACGACGCTCCAGCCGCTGGCGCAGTTCCGTCGCCGACTCCCCAGCCGCCATCGATCGGACGTGCCCCCGCGCCGCAGCTCCGGCGCGATACGGCTGCCTCCGAACCGGCTGACCATTCGCACCTTCCGGCATTCCTGCTGCGTCCGGTCCGCGCCCGCGGCTGATCACGCAGCTGTGCGACTCCCTGTCCTCCCCCAATGGAACTCCGTTTACCCTGCGTAAACTCTCTGCCGTTAGCCTGCGATCAATACTAACAGCTACCATTTCGCAGTTTGGGACAGCGGTCTGTTGGGTCGTTGACGG
>JAFEFK010000235.1 GCA_018240625.1 Pseudomonadota bacterium | reverse complement strand
TGGCGCTGCTCGAGAAGATCGTCGCCGCCTACAAAAATCGCATGAAGGATATCGGCGCCGCCGTCTCCGACGAGATGGGCGCGCCGCTGCCGATGGCCGAAAAGCTGCAGGCTGGCGCCGGCCTGGGCCACATCATGTCGACGCTTGAGGTGCTGAAGAAGTACGAATTCGAAGAGCAGCTGCCCGGTGCCACCGTGGTGCGCGAGCCGATCGGCGTCATCGGCATGATCACGCCATGGAATTGGCCGCTGAACCAGATCGCCTGCAAGGTCGCGCCCGCGATCGCCGCCGGCTGCACCATGATCCTGAAGCCGTCCGAATTCACGCCGACGTCGGCGTTGATTTTCGCGGAAATCCTGCATGAAGCGGGCGTGCCGAAGGGCGTGTTCAACCTCATCAACGGCCTCGGGCCCGAGGTTGGTGCGGCCATGAGCGAGCATCCGGGCATCGACATGATCTCGTTCACGGGCTCGACCCGCGCCGGCATCGACGTCGCCAAGCGCGCCGCGCCGACCGTCAAGCGCGTCAGTCAGGAGCTCGGCGGCAAGTCGCCGAACATCATCCTCGAGGATGCGGACCTTGCAAAGGCCGTCACCGGCGGCGTCATGCACATGTTCAACAACTCGGGCCAGTCCTGCAACGCGCCCTCGCGCATGATCGTGCCGCTGTCGAAGATGAAGGAAGTGGCTGCGATCGCCAAGGGCGTCGCCGACAAGACCAAGGCGGGCGATCCGCGCGCCGAAGGCACCACCATCGGCCCGGTCGTCAATCGCACCCAGTGGAACAAGATCCAGGATCTGATCCAGAAGGGTATCGCGGAAGGCGCGACGCTGGTGGCCGGCGGTCCCGGTCTGCCGGAAGGCGTCAACAAGGGCTTCTACGTTCGCCCGACCGTGTTCGCCGACGTGACCGAGAACATGACCATTGCGAACGAGGAAATCTTCGGACCCGTGCTCGCGATCATGGGCGCCAAGGATGAAGCCGACGCGGTGCGCATCGCCAACGACACGCCGTACGGTCTTGCGGGCTATGTGTCCGCCGGCACCGTGGAGCGTGCGCGCAAGGTCGGCCGGCAGATCCGCGCCGGCAACGTCAATCTGCAGGGCGTGCCGAACGACCGCACCGCGCCGTTCGGCGGCTACAAGCAGTCGGGCAACGGACGCGAGTGGGGCAAGTTCGGCCTCGAGGAATATCTCGAGGTCAAGGCGATCGCCGGGTTCAACGCGGCGTAAGTCCTCGTCGCACCGATTTTCACCCTCTCCCCTTGTGGGAGAGGGTGGTTTCGAACGCAGTGAGAAACCGGGTGAGGGGTTTTCGACAAACCGTGAGGCCGCAACCCCTCACCCGGCTCGCATCCAGCGATGCTCGCCACCCTCTCCCACAAGGGGAGAGGGAAGAAACTAACAGTTATCCCCCCGGCGCGCCCTGGGTGTTGACGTAGAGCGCGTAGATCGACTGGCTGCCGGCCATGAACAGCCGGTTGCGCTTCAAACCGCCGAAGCAGACGTTGGCGCAGCGCTCTGGCAATGCGATGCGTCCGATCGGAGCGCCGTCGGGCGCGAACACCATGACGCCGTCGAGCTCCGGCACCCCCATGCCCCAGCCGCACCACAAATTGCCGTCGATGTCGCAGCGCATGCCGTCGGGCGTCCCCGGGCCGGCATCGATATGGATGCGCTTGTTGGAAATCGTCTTGCCATCCGCGCCGACATCGTAGGCCAGGATCTTGCGGTTCGGCACGC
>JAFEFK010000234.1 GCA_018240625.1 Pseudomonadota bacterium | reverse complement strand
GGCGGCCAAAGCCGCGGTCGACAGGGCGGGAAAATCCCTCCGGGATCTTCGCGTTGCCGAAGTCGTCAAGCTCGACATGCAACTGGACGCCAAAGGCAAGGTCGAGGCCTATCGCGCCAAGCTCAGCGTCTCGTTCAAATTCGACGGAAAATAATTTTCCGGCGTCGTCCCGGCATCCACCGGGACGACGCCGAGAGCTTACAGTCCCGGCAATGTGCTCACTGCGACACTGACAGAGCCGCCAGCCTCCGCGATCACGCGCAGCGTATTTGAATCGAAGGCGATATCGGCGAGCCGCAGGCTGGTGATTTCGGCGGTCATCCTGACGCCGTCCTCGTTCTTCTGAAAGTCCGCGATCGCGTTTGCGATCCTTCGCTGCGCGTTCGACGCAAATGGTTTGAGATCGATGGCCGCTTTCTCGGCCAGCGCCTTTTGCAGATAGGGCACGGCGGCACGCGCAGCGGTCCCGAGCAGGCCGAAGGCGGCTTCGGACTCCACCGCAAGCTGGATGTCGGTCAGCCGCAGGATCTGCTGCGCCGGATCAAGCACGGGCTTACCCCAGATATATACGGTGGCATCGCCGCCGAAACCGAAGAAGCTCTTCTTCTCCTTTGCATGGATCAGCAGCGAAAACAGCAGCCGGCCGCCGGACGCCGCAACGCTGACGCGCTTGACGGTGACATCGACCGAGCCTGTGCCATCCTCCGGAAATGTTTTGCCGGCCAGTTGCGCCTCGACGATCTTGTTGATCTCGGTGAACGGCATGTCGACCGGCACGCCAATGTTCAGCTTGGCAGGTGCCGCGGGCACGATAGTCAACGCCGCGGGAAACGGACAATCGGGTGTGGTTTGAGTCGTGGTGACACGGGTCTCCGCCTCGACGCCGAGCGTCAGCGTTGCATTGGCGGCATCAATGCGCGGCTGCGCGGCCACAGCGCGAACAGGCTTCAATTCCAGAAACAGTTTCTGCAATGCCGCGACACCTTGCAGCGGAATCGAGCGGCACATTTTCGCCCATTGCAACCGCGCATTCTGTTCGAGCGCGGGATCATTGCGGATACGCTGTTGCAGACCGGCAAGCTGATCGTTGACCGCCTTGTCGATGACGGGCTTGACCTCAGCAGGCACGTTCACGCGCGCGCCGGCGACCGACAGGCCGGTGTCGCCGAGATTGACCTGTGCGGTGAGGTTGGGTTCGATGCGCCAGTTGGCGGTCAGCGCCGGCCGCGCCGTCATCGCGACGTAACCTTTGATCTCGGCGTCGGCGTTGATCTTCTTGATGTTCACGCGACCGATCTGCTTGGCGACATTGCCGCCAAGCAGGCTTCCAAGTGCGTTGCCAAGCTGGGTCTGCACATTGGCCGACAGCGATCCCGTAACCTTGAGCGTGCCGGTGAGCGGTGTCGATAGCGACAGCACATTGTTCGCGCCCGCGGCGCTGATCGCGCCGCGCGATGCGGTCCATGCGATGTCCGCGTTCTCAAGGATCTTCTCGGCCGGATTGTTTGCCTTGCCGCTGAAGTTCCGGGGCGCGGCGCGGTCGGCGGCGTCGCGGATGGCGGTCAGCGGGATCGTGATCGGCACGATGATGCTTGAACTGCGGGTGACGGGCGGCAGCGGAGGCAATTTTGTCAGTACGGGTTTGCTCGTCTCGCGCGGCGTCAGCCAGTCCATTGCCTTCAAACTGATCAAAAACGAGATCGCAAGAACGACGATGCCGGCCAAGATGATTTTCAGATTGAACTTCGGCCGCATCTGGATC
>JAFEFK010000233.1 GCA_018240625.1 Pseudomonadota bacterium | reverse complement strand
TGTTGTTTTAAGGCGGCGCGCGCGAGGCTTGCCGCGTTCGCGCAAAAGAAAATCTCGCGCCGCCCAGCATCAGACATGCAGTATCGGCCCTGTTGTTTTAAGGCGCGGGCGCGCCTTCCGTTGCCTTCGTGCCTTACGCCTTCGCGCGCTCAGGGCGCAAGCCCTGGTCGCGCCACGCCCAGCGCGCTTGGGGCTTGCCCCATTCGCGCCACGCCCAAAAAGAGAGGGCGCGCGGAACGCCGGGTGCTGCAACAACACCCGCAGCCTCGCGTGCAAATGGAAAAAAGCACACGAGTTTTAGTCACCACGGATGCCGGGTCACGCCGGCGTTCCGCGCGCAGTGGGTTGTCCGGCTTGCTTCGTGCTCTCCTCGGTGATCGCTATCGTTTCACCGTCGGGCGTTTAAGGGGTGTCGCTCGCTCCGGTCGGAGACGCGCGCGACCCGCGCCCTTGACGCCAGCATGGGGCGTCGGGACCACACGACTTGGGCCGGCGCGCAAAGGCGATACCGGTGGGGCGCATCTCCGCCCCGGCCGTTACCGCGCAGCGTGGTCGTCAGCGCTTCGGAAGTGGCGGGTCCATAGATGCCTGCGCTGCCCGTGAGAGCAGGGCCCGCATCCCCAGCCGCCGTTCGTCCGCGCCTGACGCTGCCGCGTCCACCGCACCCCGCCCCGCGATTCCTGACGATCGCGAAACGCCCCTCTCATCGGGACGGGATGGCAGGACTATAATCCTAATAGGAATATTGTCAAGGCAACGAGGTGCTGCATCTGTAGTTTGTGTCGCCGCGGCCCGGCTGCGCTTATGAGGCGTGGTGGTCGCGATCGTCTGCAATCTGCTGGAATTTCCGCTTCAAATCGTTGACCCGTGCAATGTACGCCGCAACGAGGTGGTCCCCGCATCGTTCGCCAGCCTTCATCCGGAAGTGACGGCGTGCGTAAGCGGTGGCGGGACCTCCGCCGCACAGGTGGATGAAGGCGGCGAGATCCTGTTGCTGTTGCGCAGTCGCCACCACAGCCGCACGGGCGAGGACGGCGGCAAGGTTGCGGTCAAGGTATACAGAGGCGAGCTCGGTGGCATGGCTCGGAAGCGCGCGGATATAGGGGCCGAAACCGCAGCCTGTATCGGTGACCGCGTTCGCCCGGATACAGAACCTCGCAACCTCGGCATAGGCCGGATCCGTCATCTGGAAGAGGCCGACCGCCGAGGAGGCGGGCCGGTAGATCGCGAAAGGATTCCAGCTCAATCGCCAGCGCCAGTAGGTGCGATCCAGCGGATTGCCCGAGCTCTCGACCTGCACCAGCGCCGCCAGCAGTTCGGGCGTGATCGCGCTGGTTGAATATTTGCGGAACAGCGGTCCGTATTGCCGCCACGTCTCGGCGGGCTCCTTGTCGAGCTTGGCGCCGACAAAGAAAAACAATTCGGTCGGCTTGCGGATCACGTGATAGATGAGGTTTGTCAGCACGAGCGCAACAAGCACGATCCCGCCGATGCCCGCGATCCGAACTGCAAGCGGCGCTTTCGCAAGCTTTGATCGTGCCCACCGTCCGCCACTTCCCAAGCGGCGTAGATGAACAAAGCTCTTTCTTGTCTTTGACACTTTCACGCTTGACCTGCTGTCTCATGCTGTCGATGCAGCTGATCTGCGGCGTGAAGGCGAGGGACAATCAGGGCTGATCGATCGAGCATAGGTCGGTTCATTACAGCCGGTTTTGACCCTAAGGCGACATGCCGTTTCCGATCTTCGGGCGCGGCTGAACACGGTTCCGTTATGCTGTCGCGATGAACGTGATACGATCCGCTTGCACGGAGCGAGTTGAGAGGATTGCCGCCATGATCCGTCGGACGGAAACGTCGCAGACCGGTCGAACGGTCCCGCCTCGAACCCGATTCACAGGAGAGAGACGTATGAGCATGAAAACCATCCGCTCGCCCAAGGTGGGTGAGCCGCCGCCGCAGACTTGGTCCAACATGAAAGTAGTGGGCGGTCATTTCCACATCGCGGGGATGACCGGCTCAGGGCCGAAAGGGGAGCATCCCGGCGACGACATGTACACCCAGGCCAAGTCGATCTTCCAGACATTCAAGGACCTGCTGGAAGTCGCGGGCGGCAAGATGAATGACATCATGTCCATCACGGTGTACGTCACCAACCTCGACGAAAACACCGAGGTATGGCGCGCGCGGCGGGAGTTCTTCACTGGCGACTTTCCCTGCTCGACCCTAATCGAGGTGAAACGAGTTGGCTCGCCCAAGGCCAATCCGCCGCTCAAGGTGGAGATCAACGCGACCGGCGTGATTGGCGCGGGGGACTGAATCGCCCGTCTGCATGCGGGCAACCCTGGCTTCAATTCCCGTTTCGTTCCTTGCGCCATTTTCCGGCGATCGCAATGACCGCCGGAAAATGGGTCGTTCGAGATT
>JAFEFK010000232.1 GCA_018240625.1 Pseudomonadota bacterium | reverse complement strand
GACGGTGATGACGGCGATGATGATGGCGATGACGATAGTGACGAGGACCACCGCGCATATCCGCCGGACGCAAATCGACATCGACCACACCAGCGACGGCGCTGAGGCCGGTCTGGCCTTGCAGGCTTAGCGGCTGCAGGGAAATCGAATTGTCCGAACCGCCGACCAGCAGGTTGGCACCGACGCCGACACCGACCGTGGCATTCGCACCTACGCCGCCGAAGTGGCCGGCCAGCGCGCCGTAGCCAAGCCGATGGCTCGGCGCATTAACCACCCATGCGAGACCGGTCTGCGCCGTCACACCAAGATCGAGCCCGAAGCGCTGAACGCGCGCGATGTAGGGCTCTGCCGGTCCGCCATAGTTGCTGCGGAAAACGCACTGCAATTCCGTTGTCGAGCCGACCACATAGCCGACGTTCTGGCCGCCCTCGCATTCGAGGACGCCGGCCTGAACCTGCTGCTGCTGGGCGTGCGCGCCCGCAAACGACGCAACGAGCGTCACCGCGGCCACGGCGAAAAGTCTTGGGAAGTGCATGAGTTGATCTCCGCTTGGGGAATTGAATTGGCGGGGGGACATGATGGAAGCGCCGTGTCCAAAACAAGGCACGAACCATATCACGGCATCAAAAAGCCGGGAACGTTGCTAAAACTTAATGATGAAAGCGCAGAAACAACCCGAAACAAGATCGCGTTGTTTCTTCGCCAATGATCCGCGCGCGTCAGCGCAGATTGCCGCAAAAGCGCTGAATGCGTTTGCAGGCGTCCTCAAGATCGGCCGTTTTCGTCGCGTAGGAGATGCGGAACGCCGGTCCAAGGCCGAACGCGGACCCCTGAACGACCGCGACACCTTCGGTGTCCCGCAATTCGGTGACGAAGTCCTCGTCGTTCTCGAGCTTTTTTCCCGACGGCGCGGTCTTGCCGATCGTCCCCGCGCAGGACGGGTAGACGTAGAACGCGCCCTCCGGCCGGGGACAATCGATCCCCTTGGCCTGATTCAGCATCGACACCACGAGATCGCGCCGCTCCTTGAACACCTTGTTGTTCTCGGGAATGAACTCCTGCGGACCGTTCAGCGCCTCGACGGCCGCCCATTGCGCGATCGACGACGGGTTCGAGGTCGACTGCGACTGGATCGTCGCCATTGCCTTGATGAGCTGCGCGGGGCCGCCGGCATAGCCGATACGCCAGCCGGTCATGCAGTAAGCTTTCGAGACGCCGTTCACCGTCAGCGTGCGATCGAACAGTTTCGGCTCGACCTGCGCGGGCGTGGTGAAGGTGAAGTCGTCGTAGACGAGATGCTCATACATATCGTCGGTCATGACCCATACCTGCGGATGCTTGACCAATACGTCGGTCAGCGCCTTCAGTTCCGCGCGCGAATAGGCGGAGCCGGTCGGGTTCGACGGCGAATTCAGGATGATCCATTTGGTCTTCGGCGTGATCGCCCTCTCCAGCGCATCGGGCTGCAGCTTGAAGCCGAACTCGGCCGTGCAAACCACCGGCACGGACTCGCCGCCCGCCAGCGCCACCATTTCGGGATAGCTGACCCAGTATGGCGCGGGGATGATGACCTCGTCGCCAGGATTGATCGTCGCCATCAGCGCGTTGTAGAGCACCTGCTTGCCGCCGGTGCCGACGATGATCTGGTTCGGCTTGTAGGTCAGGCCGTTCTCGCGCTGGAATTTGGCGATGATCGCCTCCTTCAGCTCGGGAATGCCGTCGACCGCCGTATACTTGGTCTTGCCGGCTTCGATGGCATGGATCGCGGCGAGCTTGATGTTGGCTGGCGTGTCGAAGTCGGGTTCGCCCGCGCCGAGACCGATGACGTTGCGGCCCTCCGCTTTGAGCTGACGTGCTTTATCCGTGACCGCGATGGTCGCGGACGGCTTCACACGATCGAGCGCAGCGGACAAGAACGGCATCATCATCTCCTTGCATGTTGAGCGGGGGCGCGCATTTGCGGCGCGTTGCTTCTAAGCCTGTTGCGGTGCAGCGGCAAGCAAAAACCGCAGATTCTGCGGACTTTTAGGAGTGTTTCACAATCGCCGATTAACCTCGCGCCAATACTAACCTGCTAAGCCTCGGCGGTCGTCACCTACGCCGTTCGTCATGAAATTCCCGACGGATAATATGCAGCAAACCGATACCTTGATCTGGAGCATGATCGGCGTCGTCGCGATCGCGGTCGCGGGTTTCACAGCGGTAGGCCCCTTCGAAATCGACTGGATTTCGTATGTGATCCCCGCTGGCGTCGCGGCTCTGCTGATGGCCATGACCTGGTTCTATCGCAACTGCCGTCCCGACGCTTCGCTCCCGGGCGTGCTCGCCGGCACAGCACAGATGATCAGCTTTGCCGCGGTCACCGCGCCGCTGTCTTATATCGCAGCAACTTCCGGTTTTCCGCTTCAGGATGCGGCGGTGGACCAATGGGACCGGCACCTCGGCTTCGACTGGGTGGGCATGCTGACGATCGTCGCGGCGCATCCATGGCTGCAAACGCTATTTCACATCGTCTATGCCAGCTTCGCGGTGCAAACGATCACCACGGTGCTGGGGCTTGGCTTCGCCGGGCAGTTAGTCCGATTACGCGCATTCATTTGTGCGTTCATCGCCACGACGCTTCTTACGATCGCTGTTTCCGCTGTCATCCCAGCCGCCGGTCCGTGGCTATTTCACGTTCCCGATCCATCCATCGCCAACGGCTTTCTGCCGGCGTCATCGACGAGCTGGCCGGTCTTTCTCGGACTGAGGAACGGAACCCTCCACACGCTCTACGGACTGCGATCGGAGGGGATCATCACATTCCCAAGCCTTCACGCGGGACTGGCTGTCCTGTTCACGGCTGCCTTGTGGCGATTGCGCGGACTGCGCTGGCCCGCGCTGCTCCTGAACGCATTGATGATCGCTGCAACACCGCTCTGCGGCAGTCATTACGTCGTCGACGTTATTGCCGGGAGCGCGCTCGCGGCGGTGTGCTGGATCGGGGCTATGTACGTCGCCGGCAGGTGCAAAGCGCCTGGTCCGCATGCGGCAGACCCGGGGGGCGCCCTGGCACAGACAACGCCGCTCGTGCCGCGACGAATCCAGATGCCGATTTGAAACAGCGCGTCCGGACGAATACGCAGAACCGATCCGTTCACGCAGGTATGATTTTGTCGCCGGCAGCGAAGTGGCAGCGGCGTCCGGCTTTTTCCGCGCTTGGAACGATTAAAGCGTTCTTGGGACTTGCGGCATATCGCCGTCGGCATCATTGTTTAGCCGCGATAGACGCCAACAAGATCGCCCTTGACCGCGAACGGACGAACGATCCCCGACATGTACAAGCTCTATTCGATGCAGCGCTCAGGCAACAGCTACAAGGTTCGCCTTGCGCTGGCGTTTCTTGGCATGCCGTATCGCGCCATCGAGATCGATATCCTGAGGGGCGAAAGCCGTACGCCGGATTTTCTCGCCAAGAATCCAAGCGGACAGGTGCCGCTGCTTGAGGTCGCCGAGGGCCGCTATCTCGCAGAGTCGAACGCCATTCTCTGGTACGTCGCGATCGGAACGTCGCTGGCGCCGGAGTCGCGGATCGAACGCGCCGAAGCGCTGCAATGGATGTTTTTCGAACAGCATGCGCTGGAGCCAAATCTCGGCGCCGCCTATTTCTGGCTCTCGCTGGTGCGCGGCGGACGCGATCTGCAGACCCACGCGCTGGAAGACTGGATGGAGCGCGGCTACGCAGCGCTTCAGGTCATGGAAAATCACCTCAAGGCTCATGCCTTCTTCGCCGCGGGTCAGCTCACCGTCGCCGACATTGCGCTCTACGGCTACACCCATGTCGCCGGCCAGTGCGACTTCGACCTCTCGACGTTTCCATCGATCCAGGCCTGGTTACGCCGGGTCGAACTGGAACCCGGTTTTGTACCGATGGACTGGAAGCCGCAGGACACCGCCCGCGATCCGGCTGGAATGACCGCCGAGGTATAAATCTTGCGATGGAACCCCACGGCCGGTGAATCACGGGGGTAAACTGCGGGGATAGCGGGCATAACGCCGGTTCCGCCGCTTTTCTGACATCTTTGAGTTGGCCGCCGCCCAAATCTTGCCTGCGGATTTTGGGAGATTTGCCTCGGGTTTGGGTGATTCGCCCGATCCATGAAGGATTTAGAACCATGATGCGGGCGCTTGGAGCAGGCTGCGGTTTTGAGGGACGCGTTGCGCGTGTCGCCTCCGCTCGGCTGACCCACGCCGTCGCGGCCGCGCTTGCGATCGGAGCCTTCTCCCTTTGCATGAGTGTCGCCTTCACCGTGATGTCAATCAAGGTCGCCATGGCGATGCCGATTCCCGCATAACCAAAACCATTTTCACACGCAGCCATTCTGCGTGCCTCGCGACACATTTATGCAGGCGATCCACCTCGCGTCCGCGCGACGGTCATTCCGCGACGGGGATATGAGATGAAGACACCGGTTATATGGGTGACGGCCTCGTTGACGGCAGCGATCCTGCTGACAACGTCGTTGGTGATCGCAACCGGCACACGCGGCGAAAGCACGTCGTTTACATCGTCGGCAGGTCAGCTCGAGGTGCAGACTTTCGCCAGCGGCCTCGTCAATCCGTGGGGCCTTGCTTTCCTGCCCGATGGACGAATGCTGGTCACGGAACGTCCGGGACGGATGCGCATCGTCACGTCCGACGGCGTGTTGTCGCCGCCGCTTAAAAACGTGCCGGAGGTCTGGGCGGCCGGCCAGGGCGGCTTGCTCGACGTCGTGATCGACAGGGACTTCGCACAGAACAGCACCCTCTATTTCTGTTTCGCCGAGCGCGCCGGGGGTGGCGGACGCACCGCGGTTGCCCGCGCCAAACTGGGCGGCGATCGGCTCAACGATGTCAAAATCATCTTCCGCCAGGATGGCCCGTTGTCCTCGGGCAATCACTATGGCTGCCGAATTGCGCAAGGCGGCGACGGCAACCTGTTCGTGACGTTGGGCGAACATTTCAGTCATCGCGACGAGGCGCAGAACCTCGCCAATCATCTTGGCAAGGTGATCCGCATCGCTCCTGACGGCTCGGTCCCGCCGGGCAATCCGTTCGTCGGCCGCGACGGCGTCAAGCCGGAAATCTGGAGTTACGGCCATCGCAATGAGCAGGGTCTCGCGATCAATCCGGCGACCGGCGATCTCTGGGAAATCGAGCACGGCCCACGCGGCGGCGACGAGGTCAACATCATCGGCAAGGGCAAGAACTACGGCTGGCCGGTGATCGGCTACGGCATCGATTACAACGGCGCCAAGATCCACGACAGCGCCACCAGGGACGGCATGGAGCAACCGGTGAAATACTGGGTGCCATCGATCGCGCCCTCCGGAATGGCGTTCTACACCGGCACGCTGTTTCCGAAATGGAAGGGCAGCCTGTTCACGGGCGCGCTCAAGGCCAAGATGCTGGTCCGGCTATCGCTCAAGGGCAATGCCGTCACCGGTGAGGAGCGGTTGCTGGAAAATCTCAACGAACGAATTCGTGACGTCCGGCAGGGGCCCGACGGCGCATTGTGGCTCCTGACCGATAGCTCGGCCGGGCGGATTTTGCGGGTGTCGCCGGCCGGCAAGTGAGCCGGCCAGTCCCGCTTGCAGGCGACGGCCCGGGACCGGCAGCATTTGATTTCAAATCGCGGCAAACGGAGTCCAAACCGGAAAGCCCTCCTTCAGGCTGTCAACGGAAACATTATTGCCGATGCAACTACTTGTTACCGGACCGGACTTATCCTCAGTCCGGATACGAGAACAGGCGATGCGGTTCGACTGGCGCGCAACAACTGGCCCGGCTCTCGCGACACTGGTGGCGACCGCGTCCATCTTTGCCGATCGCAATGTCGTTGCGATTCCCAACCCCGCAGCATTGTACGTCTGTATCGTCGCCCTTGCCGCTTCGCTGAGCGGTACGGCTTCCGGGCTCATCAGTGCCGCCGTCACAGTTCTGGCTTCCGCACTTTTCCTGCTTGACCAAAGTGCCGCGCCGGGCGCCACCCTCCCGACGCAGCTGCACCTGATCTTGCTGGCCGTGACTGCCGGCGGCACCGCTGTCATCACCGGGTTGCTGCGCCGGCGGATGGTGAATGCGCTGCGATGGGAGCGCGAACGCCACGCCACCGCAGCGCGCCTCTCCGCCGCGCTCGATCAGATCGATATCGGTGTCGTGCTGCTCGATGCCGACACCCGCGCGGAGTTCATCAATCGCGCTTTCCGAAACTATTTCTTCCTGCCTGATGAGAAGGCCGACAGCAAGCCGCCGTTCATTGCGCTGATGTATCACGGCCGCGATACCGGTGCGTATGAACTGCCCGAGGATGAACTCGGCCACTTCATTGCCGAGCGTACCAAGATGATGCGCGCGGGCGATCAGACCCCGATCAACATCAACCTCAAGGACGGTCAGGTGCTACGCTTCAGCTGTACCGCCCTGCCCGACGGCGGCCGGATGCTGAGCTATACGCCCGTGACCGATCTCGTTCGTCACACCGACGATCCCACGGACACCGGTTACTATCTATCGCTGCGCGGCAGCGGCCAGCGCCCCCTGATCAATCACCTGCGCGCCGCGGAATAGCTGCCGCTTCCCTCGAAGCCTCGCCACATTTGATTCATCCGATGCCCGCGTCTAATGAAACATTCGTCTTGCGCGCCGACGACGGCGCTTGCGTCAACGCAATACGGGGCCATCAATGTCCAGCGAACTTACGATCCGTCCCGTCGAACGGCACGATTACGAGCGGTGGCTGCCATTGTGGAATGGCTACAACGCATTCTACGGCCGGTCTGGCGCAACCGCGCTCGCCCCGGAAATTACTGCGATGACGTGGGCGCGCTTTTTCGACGCCTACGAGCCGGTTCATGGGTTGGTTGCGGAAAGCGCCGGTCAATTGCTCGGTCTGACGCACTATCTGTTTCATCGCAGCACCACCGCCATCGCACCGAACTGCTATTTGCAGGACCTGTTCACCAGCGAAGCGGCGCGCGGGCACGGCGTCGGCAGGGCACTGATCAATGGCGTCTATGAGCGGGCGCAACTTGCTGGATCGCCGCGCGTCTACTGGCAGACCCACCGGACCAACACCACCGCGATGCAGCTCTACGACAAGGTCGCGGAAAACTCCGGCTTCGTGGTCTATCGCAAGCTGTTTT
>JAFEFK010000231.1 GCA_018240625.1 Pseudomonadota bacterium | reverse complement strand
TGCCGTCAAAGTGCAGGTCGGCAAGTCTTATGCCACGAAAATTCTCTATGTGGACGCGAACGATACGCACAAGGCCCCCCGAATCCCCACCGTTTCAACCCCAACGCTAAAATAGCACCGCTCCTCAAATTTGTCCGGTGGTTGCAGATTGCACGTAGCGACCCTTGCGGAAGTGTAGTCGGCGCGCGATATATCGAATGCTGATTTAGGGTTCAGCGCTGACGACCCTGTGCGTTACGATTGGAGATGTTGGGGCGTGGTTGTTCGCCCTCTGGGCCTGCATTGACTGGTTTCGCAACCTTGATGCACTCACGGAGACGTTCATGAAAGCTACGTTCAAAACTGGTTTGGATGCTCTCGCGGTTCTGTGGGCCTAGTTGGGCGAGCAACCACGCCATCAACGAGAAGATCAGCGGCGCTCTTGGTCCAGCTGAAAGACCGCGCGGGACGGTGCAAATCCGTCCCCCCACACCGCATTCCGCGGAAGCTATTTTTTCCAGGGTGCGAACCTCAAAATATTCCCCACGCCCGATAACGTCCCCGTCCCGTCGCCTCCCGCAGGCCAAGCTTCGCGACCAGATCCTGCGCGGCGCGTGGCGTGATCCGTAGTTCTTCCGCAATCATGCCGGCGGAGACGATCGGACGCGTCAACACGTAGTCGAGCAGCCCCGGCAGCCGGGAAGTAGAGCGGCGGCCGGCGAGCTTGCGGGCGAGCAGGGTGCGAGCGGTCAGCCAGCGGTCGTGGTCGTTGAGCCCGGCTTCTGCCGTCGCGGCGATCGCCTCGAGCTGGACGGCAAGCAGCCCCGCCCTGTCGCGCGGCCGCCGCCGTTCGCGCGGGATCGCCTTCAGGCCGTCGTGCAGGCACGGAAGATGCGCGCGGCTCTTGCCGCGTCCGCGCAACAGACTGGCGGCGAGCAGCCGGCCGAGCCAGGGCGTGTGCTGCAGCGGCTCGATCGCGCTCCAAGCGTCGGCCGCGATTGCCGCCGCCAGCGTCGGCGGCAACCCGCGAGTCTGGTCCACGACGGCGCGCCATTCATCGATGCGTTCGTCTTCGTCCCAATCGAGGTCGTAGACCAACGGGTCGCGGTCAGGCGCGCGCCGCACCTGCTTTACAGCGTCGCCCGCCAGCGTGCGATCAGCGTGGGCGATCGCCGCCTCTACCACGGCGAAGACGTCAGCCATCCGCTCGTCGGCTGGCGCCAGGCGGGCCGGGTCGGCGGCATCCGCCTCGCCGTCGTCGTCATCTTCGTGGCCAAGCGATTCATCCTCTTCCTCATGCCGGTCGCTCGCCTCGTCTTGCCGGCCGCGCACTCCCCTGCCCCGCAACCCGGCAAGGCCCGCTGCCGAGAGCGCCCAGTCGGGTTTCGCATCGGCGATGCGGCGCCGCGCCCGCAACACCGCATGGGCGCGCGTGAGTTCGTGGGTCGGCGCGCGGATGTCCATGCCGGCGTCGTGGAGAACGAGGTCGTCGAGATGGACGAGTTCGCCTTCCAGCCAGAGACTGGCGCAGGCGTCGGTAAAGTGAGTCCGTGCGACCCAGCCGTCACGGATCGGGCTTTTGGCGACCCGCTCATCCAGTCGAGCGAGGGAATCCTCCGCGATAGCCAGCGGCCCGGCGAGAGCCGGCCAGGGCATCGGATCGGGGATCTGGTAGATCGATTGCAACGCTTTGATAACCTTAACGGGAATCGTCGAAACGGAAGCTATCACGCCGTTCGCTTCCATCATAGCGATGTCTTCTCGCTCGCTATGCTGACTATCGATAACCACCCCTTATCGATAGTGTTGGACGCGAAAGCGCAAATCAGCGATTCTCAGCGTCCTCGGCCCGGAAAATCGCGCCCGCCGGGCCTCTGATCGACGAGAGGACGCAGCCTTGGCAAGCCCCCTTCCCGCTTTCCGGCCGCCTCGGCGGCCTCAGGTCTCGTCGACCTCGATATTGAGGTGCTCGAAGCCAGGGGTCATCTCGCTGGCCTCGATCGCGGCGATGTCCTCGTCGGTCAGATCGACGGTCCGTACGACGCGGCGATCGCGGGTGGCGGCCCGGTGCCACTCGGCCACGCCGGCCTCATCAGTCGCGGGCGTCCGGCTGCGGTCTTTCGGGTCGTCGGCCATGGCGCTTCCTTCCGTTCGCCCCCCGATCATAGCGGAGTCGCGGCCTCCCCGCGCGGACGGTGTTGAGAACCGGCGCTGAAGGAGTTATAGTCATACAAGTCATTATAGTCATAGGAGTGGAGCGTGACAGCCTCCCGAAAGACGCCGACGCAGGAATCAGACCGCTGGACCGTAGCCGGCGCCAAAGCGCGCCTGTCCGAGGTGATAGAGCGTGCCCAAACCGATCCCCAGATCATCACCCGCCACGGTAAGCCGAGCGTCGTCATCGTGTCCGCCGAAGAATGGGCGCGCAAGACTGTCCGCAAGGGCACACTGGCCGAGTTCCTGATGGCCTCGCCCTTGCGGGATGCCGATCTCGATCTCCAGCGGGTTCGCGATCAGCCGCGTGACATTGATCTATGAATGTCCTGCTCGACACCAACGTGCTGTCGGAGGTGCGGCGACCGGCGCCAGATTCGAAGGTGCTTGCTTGGCTCGATGCGATCGACGAGGACCGGGCCTTCATCAGCGTGACGTCGATCGCAGAGCTCCGGCGCGGCATCGCCCTGATGAACGACGGCCGCCGTCGCGAAGCGCTGACGGCCTGGCTCGCAGAGGATCTGCCGGCGCGTTTCGCCGGGCGGATCCTGCCGATTGACCCGGCGATCGCCGCACGCTGGGGCGATCTGATGGCGCAGGCCCGCCAGAGCGGCTTTGCGCTTTCGGTCATGGACGGATTTTTTGCTGCGACCGCTCTCGACCGCGAGCTTGTGCTTGCGACCCGCAACACCAAGGAT
>JAFEFK010000230.1 GCA_018240625.1 Pseudomonadota bacterium | reverse complement strand
CGATACGCAACAAACGCGGAAGCGCTTACGCCTGACGCTCGGGCGTGGTGACCACGAGGCCGTCGAGTTCGTCGCTGACCTTGATCTGGCACGATAGCCGCGAGTTCGGCCGCACGTCGAAACCGAAGTCCAGCATGTCCTCTTCCATCGGCGTCGGCTTGCCGACCTTCTCGGTCCAGGCTTCGTCGACATAGACGTGGCAGGTCGCGCACGCACAAGCGCCGCCGCATTCGGCTTCGATGCCGGGAATGGCGTTGCGGATCGCCGCTTCCATGACGGTGGCGCCGTTCTCGACGTCGATGACGCGGGTTTCGCCGGAATGGTCGACAGAATTTATCTTGGTCATGGTGCTCGTGCTGCCGGATTCTGATCAGGGAGGGTCACGGCTGTCCTATAACGAAACGATCCGGCCAACGCCAGCGCCGGGGGCAAAAAGGCGGCGGTGTTCTTCAAGGGAATGTTCGGAGATCGCCGGTAAAAACAACTCAGGAGCGGCGCAGGATCGCGTCGATCGCTTTTCGGGCCTGCGTGATCGCCTTCGTCAGCACGGCCAGCGGCTCGGCCGGAGCTGTGCCGTTGCGGAGCGCGGTTTCCAGATCCGCGGCAGCCGCCGCGACGTGAACTGCGCCGACCGCCCGCGCCGATCCCATCAATTTATGCGCCAGTGCGCCGGCATCCGGCGGCAGTTGCGCCAATGCAGCGGCAAGCTCAGTCGCCTGGCCGGCGAACATCGCCAGAACCTCGCGCTCGAGGCTGTCGTCGCCAAGCGTCATGCGGCGGAGATGAGCGACATCGACCGGACCATCGTCCGGAACCAGCGGCGGCGACGGCATCCAGGCGACCTGTTCGAGATGAAACGACATGACGGCATTCCAGACTTCCGCCGCGTGGTGCTTCTTGGCGGAATCTCCCCGAGCCAATCACGGAATTGGTTAACGGAACGTTTCGCGTACGAAAATCGGGTTCCATCGCGCTTTCGCCCGAATTAGACAGCCCATTTCATAATTTCGAGCAGTTGGAAGCGGTTAGCGCCGTCAGCCGTTAACGATGATTAAGATTGTATTAATCGCAACCATTTCATTCGAGCCGCCAAGCCAATAGGATGTTGGGGGGAAGTGACTGACAAGGCGGGGCACGGCGGCGGTGGCCTCGCCCCAGACCGGCCTCGGGCTTAGGGCCGGTAAATGCAGACTTCCTGCGACGAACGCGAACTTCCGGTTGCGTAACACGAGGGCGTGGACTGAACATGGCGAACAACACCAAGAAGGTCAAAGATCCGACAGAGGTCGCTCTTTCTGCCATTCAAGAGGCGTTGAACATCAGCGATGCGCCCGCGGTAGACCTTGACCAACCTCGTCACGACGTCGCACCGCCGATTCCGTCGCCCTCCGCGAGTTACGGCGACGACGGATTTGACACACGGACTGCGGCCGCTGACCGGCCAGTGTTCGAACCCGCCGAGGAGCCGCACTTTACGCGTCGTCCTGCCAATGACGATCGTGAAACGATCGGCCAGATTCTTCAGGCTATCCAGAAGGGCCGCCCCGCCCGCAACGTCTATGTGCTCGCCACCCTTTTTGCTGGCGTCTGGCTTCTCGGCGCCGGCCTTTTGACGATCAGCTTCCTGCCTTCGCTGCAGGCGGCAATCGGTCATGGCAGCGGCGGCACGCTTGCTCTCGCCGGCCTTATTACCCTGTTTGTGGCTCCCGTGTTGCTGTTCTACTTCCTGGCCAGTCTCGCCTGGCGCGGCCAGGAGTTGCGCATGATTGCGCAGTCGATGGCCCAGGTCGCCATCCGCTTCTCCGAGCCCGAGGGCGCTGCCAGCGATTCGATGGTCACCGTCGGCCAGGCGATCCGGCGTGAGGTTGCTGCGATGGGTGACGGCGTCGAACGCGCGATCGCCCGCGCCGGCGAACTCGAAACGCTCGTTGCCAATGAAGTCTCCGCGCTGGAACGCGCCTACTCCGACAACGAAGTGCGCATCCGCGCATTGCTCCAGGATATTGCACACCAGCGCGACAACCTGGTCGGCCAGGCCGAACAGGTTCGCAGCGCGATCTCGGGAGTCCAGATTGATCTGCGGCACGACATTGCGCTGATCAGCGATGCCATCGCCTCGCGTGTCGACGAAGTTGCAAAGAGCATCACCGGCGCCCTTGAGGAGCGCGGTTCTCACATCACAAGCGCGCTGAGCAACGCCGGCGACAATATGATTCTCGCGCTCGGCGAGCGTGGCGGTGATTTGCTTGATCGTCTCGAGGAAGCAAGCGCGGAAACCACGCGTGCCGTACTCGATGCCAGCGAGCGCCTGACCACCAGCCTCAATTTCAAGACAGGTCATGTCCACGACGAATTCGTCGATCTGGCCGATCGCGTCCATGACATGCTCAACGAACGTATCGACCGCATCACGAGCGAATTCGAGCAGAAATCATCGACCATCATCGATGGAATCTCCGATCGCACCGAGCAAGTTCACGACTCCCTTAAAAATTCCAGCGACTCCCTGCTGCTGGAGCTTGAGCTTCGCAGCGGCGATCTCGTCAGCAAGATCGACGACGCCGGCAACCGGCTCGCGACGCGAATCCTTTCTAGCGGCGACAAAGCGAGCGACGCCCTCGATGTCACCGTCAACACCCTAGTGGCCAAAGTCGTCACTCAGACCGAAACCGCGCACGACACGCTTAGCCTTCAGATGAGCGCGTTCGATCAGCTCGTGAAGGATCAGGGCGCCGAGCTCGCGGAGAAATTCGCGCGCGACAGCGGAACTCTCGGCTCCATCATTACGCGGCACATCTCGGAATTCGACCGCACCGTCAAAACCTTCGGCGGCGAGATCGTCGATCGTCTTGGTCAGCGCACTGAAGATATCGCGGAGAGTCTGAAGACCTACGTCGATACGTTCGATACGCGACTGACTTCCAACGGCGATGCGATCAGTGCATCGCTGGATCAGCGCTTGGCGCAGTTCGAAACCTCGCTGCAGTCCCGCGTTACCAATCTTGATGCGTCACTCGACGCCCGCATCTCAACCCTTGATGCATCGCTCGACACGCGAATCTCCGGCCTCGATGCGTCGCTCGACGGCCGCATCACAACTCTCGACTCCGCCCTGGATACCAAGATCAAGTCGTTTGACGAGACCGT
>JAFEFK010000022.1 GCA_018240625.1 Pseudomonadota bacterium | reverse complement strand
TCCTGCCGACGTGCTGCTGCTGGAGGTCGGCCTTGGCGGCCGGCTCGACAGCACCAACGTGGTCGAAAAGCCTTTGGCGTGCGTCATCACGCCCATCGGCATCGACCACGTCGAATTTCTCGGCGACACGATAATGCAGATCGCCGGTGAGAAGGCCGGCATCATCAAGCGCGATTGCCCGGTGGTTTCCGCCGAGCAATTGCCCGAGGCCATGGCCGTGATCGAACGGCAGGCGGCGCGCATGCATGCGTCGTTGCACGCCGCAGGCCAGGATTGGCATGTCAACGTCGAACGCGGGCGGCTGGTCTATCAGGACGAGCGCGGTCTGCTCGATCTGGCTGCGCCGCGACTATTCGGGCGGCATCAGTTCGACAATGCGGGGCTTGCGATTGCGACGCTGCGGGCACAGACGCTATTCGGGATCGACAGCGCGGCCTACGAGCGCGGCGTCACCGGCGCGGAGTGGCCAGCGCGAATGCAGCGACTGACGGCCGGAAAGCTGGTGGATCAGGCGCCGCGCGACTCCGAGGTCTGGCTCGACGGCGGACACAATGCCGACGGCGGGCGGGTGGCGGCGGCGGCGCTCGGCGATCTCGAGGAGCGGGTATCGCGGCCGCTGGTGGTGATAACAGGCATGATGGGCAACAAGGATGCGAAGGCGTTTCTCGCCAATTTCGCCGGGCTGACCCGCCACATCATCGTCGTGCCGATTCCGGATACGGAGAACGCAATGCCGCCGGATGTGCTGGCCGATGCAGTGCGCTCGCTCGGCCTGCGCGTCGAAAGTGCAGGGAGTGTCGAAGCCGCGCTGCGATCGCTGGCGCGGCTCAGCTACGAAATTCCGCCCCGCATTCTGATCGCGGGATCGCTGTATCTGGCGGGGCATGTGCTGGCGGAGAACGGCACGCTGCCGAGCTGACTTTGCTTCACCTCTCCCCACCGGGGAGAGGTCGACCGACGGAGCCGGTCGGGTGAGGGGGCATTACTTGCCGATACACCGTAACCCCTCACCCCACCCCTCTCCGAATGGGAGAGGGAGCGCGCTTTGCGACTCGATGAATGTTTCGATCGAAATCGAAGAGCTCAAACGCGCCGGCAAACAAAAACGGCCGACGATGAGCCGGCCGTTTCATAAATCTCAAATTGGAAAAACGATCAGACCGCGGCGGTGATCCACTGCTGCAGCTTCTGCTTTGGCGCGGCGCCGACCTGACGCGAGGCCATCTCGCCGCCCTTGAAGATCATCAGAGTCGGGATCGACATCACGCCGTATTTCGAGGCCGTCTTGGGGCTCTCGTCGACGTTGAGCTTCACGATCTTGACCTTGTCGCCCATGGCGCCGGAAATCTCGTCCAGGGCGGGCGCGATCATGCGGCAGGGGCCGCACCACTCGGCCCAGAAATCGACCACGACCGGGCCGGTCGCCTTGAGCACTTCCGATTCGAAATCGGCGTCCGAAACCTTGCCAACAGCCATGGGGTTACCTCGTACCATCGATGAAAACGCGCGCTTGCGAAAGAATCGCGCTGGGGATCATGCAGCCAACCTATGAACGCGGTGTTGCCGGGTCAAGGTTCCTCACACGGAGATGATCGCGGCCAGCTCCGCGTCCAAAGCAGCGGTTGAAATCTCCATCATTTCAGGTGTTTCGGTCCAGAGCAGTGCCGCCTTGACCGGCAAT
>JAFEFK010000229.1 GCA_018240625.1 Pseudomonadota bacterium | reverse complement strand
TCTGATCAAAGCCGATGGTCGAACGTACCAGCGCTGCAATGCGATCGAGCTGCTCCTTGGTGCGTTCGGCGTAGACCATCTGGCCTTTATCGTTCTTGGTATAGCTGCCGTCGACGAGAACGGCGACCGAGATGCGGTTGACGCGGCCCGCTTCGGTCACTTCGGTTTTGGTGGTGCGCGAAATTTCGTAATTGTTGGTCTCTTCGCTCTTCTTGCTCTGATCGCGGGCGGGATTCGTGCCGTCGGATCGCTGATTGCCGGGAAGCTCGTTGTTGACCGTGACCTGACCGTTGCTGTCCGCGGTCGTGGAAGATTCCTCGCGGGTCTGGCTCGACCGCAGCACGCGGCCTTCCGGATCGAACTTGTCCGAGGTCTGGGTGATCTTGTTATAGTCGAAGTCGGCCGACAACTCGACGCGCGCGCGACCGCTTCCGACCACCGACGACACGATCGCTTCGACCTGGTTGCGCATGCGCTTCTCGAATGCCGCGCGGCGCTCATCTCCGGTCACCCCGTCGGTATCGGTCGCCGAGCCATCCGCGAGCAATTGGCCGGCTTCGTCGACGATCGACACCCGCTGCGGCTTTAGACCATTGACGGCAGAAGCAACGAGATGGCGGATGGCGCGGATCTGCGCCGGCTCGAGGCCGCCGCGAACGCGGAGCACGATCGAGGCGGAAGGCTGTGGCGCTTCGCGCGAAAACAGCGGCCGGTCCGGCAGCACCAGATGCACCCGCGCGTCCTGGATCCGATCGATGGCCTTGATGGTTCGGGAGAGTTCGCCTTCCAGCGCGCGCAGCCGGTTGATGTTCTGCACGAAGCTGGTGGTGCCGAGCGCGTCGGATTTGTCGAAGATCTCGTAGCCGACCCCGCCGCCCTTCGGCAGGCCCGCCTCGGCGAGCTTCATGCGCAGCCGCGTCACCTTGTCTTTAGGCACCATGATCACGGCGCCGTCGTTCCTGAGCTCGTAGGGAATCGCCTGGCGGTCGAGGTCCTTGATGATGCTCGAGGAGTCCTCGACGCTAAGATCGGTGAAGAGAGTGGTCATCTGCGGCGTCGTGACACGCATGATGACGAACGCGAAAAAGCCGATCAGCGCGGTGGTGACCGCGACCATCGCCATCAATCGTGATGCACCCAGGCCTCTCAGGAATGCCAACAGACTCTGCAACGAACCAGCCCCTCAGATTCGGCCGTGAAAGGCCGACTGGGCAATTATTGCCTATGGGATGGTTTCGATATGGTTAACGAAGGTTAAGACCCGTGACGAAATTGCAAAAAGGCAAAAAACCCGCAACCCTGAGGGCGCCGGTTTTCTGAAAATTCGAAATGTTCGTGAAAGTGTCTTACTGGCGATACTGCTGGATGCGTGTCGTTCGCAGCCCGGCCAGGCCGTGCTGATCGATCGAGAATTGCCAGGAAAGAAATTCATCGACAGTCAGCGTATATCGGCTGCAGGCCTCCTCAAGGGAAAGCAGGCCGCCACGCACCGCGGCAACGACTTCGGCCTTGCG
>JAFEFK010000228.1 GCA_018240625.1 Pseudomonadota bacterium | reverse complement strand
CGGCGTATTAATGCGATTTGATGCCACTACCGGAATCCTGACCGCTTTCTTCAGACGCGATGCCGCAAAACGCCATGCGCCGCGCGGAATGACGTAAGCGATCGTGGGAACGCGCGCTTCATGCCAGCCGATACCGGTGTTGAGAATGTCGGCGCCCGCGGCCTCGACCCGTTGGGCAAGCCGATCAATCTCCTCGCCGGTTGCACCTCCTTCGACGAGGTCCAGCGCCGAGATTCGGTAGACAATGATGAAGTCGTCGCCGGTGGCGCTTCGCGAGCGTTTGACGAGTTCCACCGCGAGCCGATGGCGGTTCTGCTCCGATCCGCCCCACTCATCGGTACGGTTGTTGGTTCGCACCACCGTGAACTGATTAATGAGGTAACCTTCCGATCCCATGATCTCAATGCCATCGAACCCGGCCTCCTTTGCGAGCAGCGCGCAGCGCACGTAATCCGAGATCGTCTGTTCAATCTCTGCCCCAGTCATTGCACGCGGGGGAAACCGATTGATGCGGGTGGGGATGTCAGAAGGACCGACGCAGTCCCTTTGCTTGGAATAGCGGCCCGAATGCAACACTTGCATGCAGACTTTACCACCGTGCTGATGGACAGCATCAGTGATGCGACGAAGTTCGCGAGCTTGCGCACGTTCGGTCAAAATCGGCCCCCCAGGCTCAATCAGACCCGCGCTGTTGGGCGCATAACCGCCGGTAATGATGAGTCCTATCTCCCCCTTGGCGCGCTCGGCAAGGAAAACCGCCATCTTGTGCACGCCGTTGTCCTCCATATCGAGACGGGTGTGCATCGACCCCATGATCATGCGGTTACGCAACGTGGTCCGCCCTACCTTTAGCGAAGATAGCAAATGAGGGTAAAGCGATGTTCCGGGGCTGGTCGGCGTCAGCATGGACTTGCCTCCGTGGCTGGTTGTTAAATTTCTAACAGTTGTTAGACTGAATGCAAGAACTGAAGATCACCTAGATGGGAGGAATCGCGATGGATTACGCGCTTAGCGAGCAGCAGCAGGCTTTTCAGGAAACCGCGAAGCGTTTCGCGAAGGACAAGCTGGGCCCCCACTATCAGAGGCGGGCAAGGGAACACCGCATCGATCGTGCCATGCTGAAACAAATGGGGTCACTCGGCCTGATTGGCGCCGATCTGCCGGAAAAATACGGCGGCCTTGGCGAGAGCAGCGTGACGGCAGGCATTATTGTCGAGCAGATCGCTTATGGAGACTTCAACGCCAGCTACGTCCAACTTCTGGCGTCACTGCTCGGCGGAATGCTCGCAGAGCACGCCTCGCCCGAAATCGCTCAGGAGTGGCTACCGCAAGTGGCCCGGGGTGAGAAGATCATCGGCCTCGGCCTGACCGAGCCGCGGGGCGGTTCGGACGCTGCCAACCTCATTTTGCGAGCTGAAAAATCGGGAAATGGCTATCGCCTCAACGGTGAAAAGACTTCCATGAGTTTTTCAGATCAATGCGACGCAGCAGTCATCTTTGCCCGAACCGGGAAGGTCGAAGACGGCGCACGTGGCGTCAGCGCATTCTTTGTCGATCTGGCGCAGAGCGGAATCACGCGGACGCATTTTGATGACATCGGTACCAAACCTGTCGGACGCGGCTCGGTGTTCTTCGACGACGTCTTCATTCCGGCCGAGTGCCTGATGGCAGAGGAGAACAAGGGATTCTCCAAGATCATGTCAGGCTTCGACTATAGCCGTGCCTTGATCGGCCTTGAGTGCATCGGACCTGCCCAGGCTTCGGTCGATGAAGCATGGCAATACTCAACCGAAAGGCTCGCCTTCGAGCGGCCGATCGCGCAGTTTCAGGGCGTGAGCTTTCCGCTCGCGGAAGCCGAGACCCAGCTCACCATGATGCGGCAGCTTTGCTACTATACGCTTTCGCTCAGAGATCGCGGGCTTGCACATACCGCGGAAGCTGCGATGTGCAAATGGTATGTGCCGAAAGTGACCTGCGAGATCATCCACCAGTGCCTCCTCACTCACGGCCACTACGGTTACACCACCGATCTGCCGTTTCATCAGCGTTACCTCGACGTGATGGGCCTGCAAATCGGCGACGGAACCGCACAAATTCAGAAACTTGTCATCGCACGTGAAAAGGTCGGTCGTGTCGCG
>JAFEFK010000227.1 GCA_018240625.1 Pseudomonadota bacterium | reverse complement strand
CAGCCTGTACCCGATGCCCTATGCGGGCGGCGAACTCCCTGAGACCAATATCGGTTTGATGCCGGGCTTGGTCACAACCTACGATCAAGGCTTGAAGTGGAAGACCGCGCCGGTCGGCAAGGCGTTGACGGATTTTCTGGCTGACAAAGGCATCATTCTGCTGACCTGGGTGTGGCAGGCCGGCGGCGTGGCCAGCCGGTCCCGCGCGATCGTGGCGCCCGAGGATGCCAAGGGTCTCAAGGTGCGCGGCGGCTCACGCGAAATGGATATGGTATTGCAGACCGCGGGTGCCGCAGTGCTCTCTGTGCCATCGAACGAAATCTATGCGGCCATGCAGACCGGCGCCTGCGACGCTGGCATCACGTCCTCCACCAGCCTGATCTCGTTCCGGCTTGAGGAAGTCTCCAAGCATCTCACATCGGGCGCCGGCCACTCCTACTGGTTCATGTGCGAACCGTTGATGATGTCGAAGGCTATCTTCGACAAAATGCCGAAAAAGCATCAGGACATCCTGGTCTCGGTGGGAGCCGAACTGGAAGCGTTCGGCAAGAAAGGTGCGCAGGACGACGACATCGAGGTCGCCAAGATCTACGAGAAGGCCGGCGCCAAGATCAGTTCGCTCGATGCCGCGACCGTTAATAAATGGCGCGATATCGCTCGTGACACCGCGTGGAAAGATTACGGCGCCAAGACTGCGACCTCAGCAAATCTCCTGAAACTCGCCAACGACGTCACCGCCTGATGCATGGTCCGCTGGAGGATCAAGGCCAGACCATCAGCGCCGCCTCGAACAACATGTTCGTGGCGGCGCTCGACCGCTGTATGGCGGTCATCAATCAGGTGATCCTCGTCCTTGGCGCCATCGCGCTCGTCGCTGCCTGCGTTATCCTGAGTTACAGTGTCCTCGGCCGCGCCCTGTTCCACAGCCCGAACTATTGGCAAGACGAAGCTGCGGTGTTCCTGCTGGTCGGCAGCACATTCATGACTTCCGCCTATGTCCAGAGCCAGCGCGGCCATATCGGGATCGAAGCCTTTATCGGACTGCTGTCTCCGCTGGTAAACCGGGTCAGGCTTTGGCTGGTTGATGTGGCGAGCTTTCTGTTCTGTGCATTTTTCGCCTGGAAATCCTGGACGCTGACGCACGAAGCATGGGCTGATGGACAGGTTTCCAATTCGATGTGGTCGCCGCCGCTTGCGATCCCCTACGGTCTGATGGCGGTCGGCATGACGTTGCTCTGCATCCAGCAGCTATTGCAGATCATTGCTCCCCTGGTGGCGCCGCGGCGATGACCGTACTTGGAATTGGAATCAGCTACGGCATAGCAACTCTCGTCGTCATGTTTTCGGGCATGCCGATCGCATTCGCGCTTGGTGCCGTCGCCGTCGTGTTCATGGCGATCTACATGCCGTCCGCCTCGCTCGATACCGTCACGCAGAATGTGTACGAGGAAATGGCCTCGATCACCCTGCTGTCGATCCCGCTGTTCATCCTCAAGGGCGCGGCGATCGGCAAGTCGCGCGCGGGGCAGGATCTCTATTCCGCCCTGCACGCGTGGTTGCACCGCGTGCCCGGCGGCCTCGGCGTCGCCAATGTGTTCGCCTGTGCGCTGTTCGCCGCGATGGCCGGATCATCGCCCGCCACCTGCTCCGCGATCGGCTCGGCCGGAATTCCCGAAATGCGCAAGCGCGGCTATTCCGGCGGCTTTGCAGCCGGAATCATCGCAGCCGGCGGCACGCTGGGAATCCTGCTGCCTCCTTCGATCACCATGATCCTGTTTGCGGTCGCTGCGGAGAAATCGCTTGGGCGGTTGTTCCTCGCCGGTGTCGGGCCCGGGCTGTTGCTGGTGATGCTCTTCGGCATCTACGCCGTCTTCCGTTTCCGCAAGGAATATGCCGCCGCCAGCGCCGCCTATGCGGCCGACGGAACCCAATCGGCGATCCTGCATCGCGACGATTTTACGTTTGCCGAGCGCTTCAGCGCATTGCCGCGCGTCATGCCCTTTGTCTTGCTACTAACGGGCGTGATGATCGCGCTCTATGGAGGTTACGCGACGCCATCCGAGACCGCGGGCCTCGGCGGATTGCTGGCACTCTTTCTGATCGCAGCAATCTACAGCGTCTGGCGGCCGCGCGATCTGGCGCCGATCCTGAAATCGACGGTGCGTGAATCCACCATGCTGATGATGATTATCGGCATGTCGCTGCTCTATTCT
>JAFEFK010000226.1 GCA_018240625.1 Pseudomonadota bacterium | reverse complement strand
GAAGAAAGCCGCCGACCTCGTCACGGAATGATCCAGCCCCAGAACGTGGATGCATGAGACGCAGCTAATTCATAGCACCGGCTGTGATTAGAGCAGTTCATCTTGAGGCGGAAGCAAGGTTGCCGTCATTGCGAGGCGCTCGGCGCCGAAGCAATCCAGAAAGCCTGGAAGAAAGAGCTGAATTGCTTCGCTTCGCTCGCAATGACATTCCAATGCGTTTCGATCTAAACGTGGAATGGTTTAGTGCGCGACGACTTCGATCTCGCCATCGACACCGTTGACGACCTTGAAACCGCGCTCGAACACCTTGCCTTCGTTCTTGGCAATGGCGCGATACTCGCCCTCGGCGAGGATCACGCGCGGGAATGCGCCGATCGATTCCTTGACGACGTCGCCACCGGGCGTCAGCACCGACCATGCGGTGTTGGCCAGCGCCTCACCGCCCTTGTCGCTGACGAGCTTCAACGTGATGACCGCCGCGCGATGCGAAATCGTCACGTCGGTCAGTTTCGAGGCCTGCACACGGATATCGGAGCGGACCACAGAATTGGCGTCGCCGTAGTTGGAGATGATGTAGTAAGTTCCCTCCGGCAGCAGCAGCACATCCCCGGCGGTAACGCTCGGGACCAGCGGCGCGCGCTCGGAGCCTTCGAACTGGCTGCCCTTGTAGATACTGAACGAAATCTGGTTCGGCGGGATCATCGACGTGCCGACGCGGCCCTCGATGCGCAAGCCCCCTGCCGGCAAGACGAACGACTCGCGATCGGTGTCCGATTTCAGCGTCACCGGACGCACGGCGCTGACCAGGCCCAGCGACACGTACACCACGTAGCTGCCCGGAGGCAGCACGATGTTGGGCGTCGCACCGCGATCCTCCCGCATCAGCTTGAAAGCGCCGGTCTCGTCGGGCCGGTCGGAATAGACCCGCCAGACCAACCCGCTGTTGATGACGGGCAGATCCTTGCCGTAACGCGCATTCAACGACAGAACCGCCTGCGCGGGGTTCACAATGCCGGGCGGCGGCGTTGTCAGCGGTACAGCCGCGACAGGCGCCTGGGTCAACGGTGCCGGCAGAGCCGGCATCGACGCCGGCCCCGATGGCGGGGCAAGGCTGATCGCAGGTCCTGAAGGCGCATCGGGCACAGCGGCGGGCGGGATCGGTGGCGGGCGTTCGCCGAACAATTGTGCCGAGGCCATGTGGGGAAATGCGGCAAGGAGCGCAAGCAGAGGCCATTAGCGCCAGCCAGACCTGAATCGATGGTTGCCCCTGAAGATCATGGCGCCGGTTTTTCACTGAAAACGCGGCAAATTCAAGCCTGCTGGCCGGCCATGGGGCGTTCTGCCTGAAGACTTTAACCTTGCGGTTGTAACATTGACGTCCAGTCATAATTTCCGCTTACGCAGGACGTAACGCGGCCCATATGATGCTTTTTGCGGGCTTATGGTATCCGCAAGCGGCCGGAGTTGGCTTGGTTAGTCAGGAATTTCATCGTGCTTGAGAGTTTGAGCG
>JAFEFK010000225.1 GCA_018240625.1 Pseudomonadota bacterium | reverse complement strand
TTTTCGAGCGAAGTGGCTACCGGTTCGCGTGAAGAAAACGCGTCAAATCAAAAACATAGAGTCCCGCTTCTGATTCCATCGGAAGCGGAAAGGCTCTGAGGCATGATCCAGATCGGATCGTGCTCAATCAGAATACGAGCCCCAATTATACGCCGCGGATGCGCCCGAGGCCAGCGTGCGTCAGGCTGGAACCTCCTGCCGTCCGCGCGGCAATCCGGCACGGGCAAGGCCGCCGTAGAGCGCTTCCAGCGGCATCTCCGATCGCAGAATGCCGCGAACCTCGATCAGCTTCTCGATGTCGATGCCGGTCTCGAACCCCTTCGAGTGGCAGAGAAACACCAGATCCTCGAACACGACGTTGCCGGTCGCGCCCGGCGCGAACGGGCAGCCGCCGAGGCCGCCGAGCGAGCCGTCGAGAATCCGCGCGCCTGCATCCAGCGCCGCCGATGCGTTTGCGACGCCCATGCCGCGGGTGTCGTGCAGATGCACGCAGACCGGTCGGTGTCCGGCGATCTTCACGGTCGCGGCGGTGAGTTCTCCGACCTGCTTCGGCCCGGCATAGCCGACGGTGTCGGCGATCCCGACCACGTCGGCGCCGGCGGCGTAACATTTCTCGGCGAGCCGGACGACTTCCCGGGGATCGACGGGTCCTGCGATCGAGCATCCCAGCGCCATCGAGATCGCCGCATGTACGATCGGCTTGTGCCGGCTTGCGTCGCGCAGACGGCATAACCGCTCGACATTGGCGATGGCCTCGTCGCGCGAGCGATTGGCATTGGCCCGGCTGTGCTCCTCGGTGGCGGAGACGACGGTTGCGACTTCCGCCACGCCGGACTCCAGCGCTTCGTTGACGCCGCGTTCGTTGAGCGCCAGCGCGATGCCATGCGCGCCGGGGAGTGCTGCGACGGTCTTCACCATCTCACGGACGTCGGAAAACTGCGGAAAGGTTTTGGCCGGCAGAAACGAGCCGACCTCGAAATGCCGGACGCCGGCGGCATATTCCCTGGCGATCCAGTCCCGCTTCGCCGCGGTCGACGGAAACGTCTTCACCATTTGCAGGCCGTCGCGGAGCCCGACTTCGCGCAGCACCACTTTGTCGGATGGATAGATGTCGTGAACGCGGGTCATGCTGATCTCCTTGCGGTCTTGCCGGGTGAGGCATCGAGTTCGGCGCGGATTGCGGACGTGTCGCTGCCGAGCGGCGGCACCTTGGACCCATCGCCGATGCTTGTGCCATTCCACTCGATCGGCAACGCCGGAGCACGGAAGGGGACTCCGTTTGCGTTGGTCGCGGCGACAAGGCCGCCGTCGCGCAGCACGTGCGGATCGTTGAACAGGTCTTCCGGGCGGTTGATCGGCGAGAAACAGATGTTCAGGCGATCGAGCGTTGCCGAAAGATCGGTAACGTTGCACTGCTTCACCTTCGCGGCGACGAGTGGAATGATGCGATCGCGCGCCAGAATGCGGTCGGTGGTGGTGCGGAGCGCGGGATCGTCGAGCAAATCGTTCAATCCGAATTCCTTGCAGAACGCCTGCCAGTGGCCTTCCGTCACGACGCCGATAAAGATGCGTTCACCGCCCGCCGTCTCGAAAATATCGTAGATCGGCCATGCGTGTTCGCGTTCCGGCATCGAGCGCGGCTTGTTGCCGGTCATCTCATACTCGACCATGTGCTGCGCCACCAGGAACAGGCAGTTCTCGAACAGTCCGATACGGATGTCGGCGCCGCCGGTCTTTCCGCCGCGCTTCTCGTAGAGTGCCGCCAGGATCGCGATCGCGCCGAACATCCCGCCCATGATGTCGTTGGCGGACGAGCCGACGCGCTGCGGCTTCGCGGTGGTGCCGGTCATGGTGGCAAGGCCCGACATCATCTGCACGACCTCGTCGAGCGCGGGGCGATGCTCGTAGGGGCCGGACAGAAATCCCTTGTGCCCGGCGACGATCAGATGCGGGTGACGCTGCCTGATCTCCTCCGTCCCGAGTCCCTGTTTCGCGAGCAGCCCGTCGCGAAAATTCTCCAGAAACACGTCGGCGGTGTCGAGCAGCCGGTGCATCGTTGCGCGGTCGTCGGGTTTGGTGAGATCGAGCACCACGCTGCGCTTGCCGCGATTGAACAGCGGGAAGAACGACGTTCCCATGCCGCCGAGACTGCGGGTCTTGTCGCCGGCCGGCGGTTCGACCTTGATGACCTCGGCGCCGAGTTGAGCCAGGATCATGCCGCAGCTCGGGCCCATCACCATGTGGGTCATCTCGACGACGCGCACGCCGGTCAGCGGCAGTTCCGTCCCGGTCATCGATATCTCCATGTTCTTCTGGTTATTGGGTGCGCTTCAACCCTAAGCTTCTAGGCCTTCATGCACCATCCGGAAAATATTATCTGACGAATACTGTATTCGCTGGGCCAGAACGCGGAGCAACTCAAGACTGCAAGGTCAGCGTGATAGCGGCAGTCATCCGGGAGGCCGCTCCATGCCCGCCCGCTTGATCGCCGCGAGCAAATGCTCGGTGTCCAACGCAAGAAAATCGATCAGGCGCTTGGCGGCTTCGGGCGCTTTGGACTCGCTGACGATCGCGGCTGTGAAGGTTTGAACAAGCTGAAGATCGGAGGGCAGCAGACCTACGATTTCGATGCCGGTCTCTTGAACCAGTTCGCTCGTCGGCCCAATCGAAAAATTTGCCTTGCCTATTCTCA